>CAMCTQ010000153.1 GCA_945878545.1 Rickettsia typhi | reverse complement strand
ACATTCTATTAATTCTGGTGCAATATATTGATTTTCCTCGTGGAAATAAGAGTAGGAATTAACGAACTCCCGTAAACTTAGAAAATTACCCTCATTATCCATTAAAATATTAGATGGAGATATATTATAACCATATATACTCTGTAAACTAAGTGTATGAATTACATTTGTCAAGTTTAGGATAATTTTCTCGTTAGATGATGATGAAATAGGACCATTCTTCTGTATATATGTAAATAAATTATTGTTGTAATCATAACTGTTTACTATTATTACCAAGTGCTCAGCTCCAGTTGAAGAAATTTTTACAACTGACCATGAGATAATTTTATTTACACCGCTAATAGGGTTTTTGAGAAGAGAATCTATTGTTTTAATAGGAACAACAAAAGATGGTTCATAAACAATAGCAAAAAACATTGATTCATCATCAATATTTGAAGCATAGTAATATTTGCAAAATTTATTACTTAACTCATGAATTTCTTCATTCAAATGAATTTTAAAAATATCATCTACTATATCTTCTTTATCGCTTCTTGGAAGCTTTAAATTATTCAGGGAGATGTTGCTTGTTTCTTGATCTACCTTAGTTATTTCTTGTGTCATTACTACTATTCTCTAAAACCTAAAACCTAAAACCTAAAACCTAAAACCTAAAACCTAAAACCTAATTTTCTTTTGACCTTGATGCTATAGTAACAAATTCTATTTTATTTAAACTTGCGCTTAATTGCACAAAAACTCCATCATTTGTTACTTTGTCAATTCTTCCAACTAGGAGACCATATGGATATACTTTGCCGTCTCCTGAAGTATATACTAATTCACCAACTTCTATACCATGTTCCTCTGGCAGATAAATTAACAATATATTATCCCCTTGTTTTGCTAAAATTCCTCTCTCTCTAGAGGACGATGTGACAACCGGAACCCTAGAATTAGGATCACTTAGGAGCATAACAGAAGAATAGTTACTACTCACGTTTACAACTTTACCAATAAGGCCATCTTGGTTTGTTACTAAATCATTTACTTTGATTTCGTTGTTATCACCAACTTCAATTATTGCAGAACTGGATAAAGGAGTTGTACTTGTTCCTACTAATCTTGAAGTGATATGGTTGTATTCCAAATTATCTGTAACTTTTAATAATTTTCTCAGCTCTCTATTTTCAGACAAAGCATTTGTTGTTATTTTTTCTAAATCAGACATATTAGCTAATTGCAGTCTCAATTTAATGTTTTCAGCTTCTAGGTTTTTAAAGTAAGATAATCTATCATGCAACAATTTAATATTTTCTACTAGAGTATCTGATACTAAAGATCCAGCGGATAGTAGTATGCCATATGCTTCTAAAGATAACCTAGATATACTCTGAATAGGAAAATACAACAAATATGAGCAGGTGCAAATTAGAAACACAACACAGAACTTTCTCAGCAAGAACAAAATGAGTTTTGTCAGTTCTATTAGGTGGTTTTTACTCCTTACTCTGTTTGCAATAATCGCCATGTCTAGTCTTGTTTAAATAACACATGCTTTAATTTTGGAAAATCCTCTAAAACTCTTCCGGTACCTAGTGCTACGCAAGCTAATGCTTGATCTGCTACAAACACCGGTAATTTTGTAGCTTCTCTAAGCACATGATCTAAATTATTAAGTAAGGAACCGCCTCCAGTCATCACTATTCCTTTATCTACGATATCAGATGATAATTCAGGTGGGGTACATTCAAGAGCAGTTTTAACTGCCTCAACTATCTGACTGATAGGTTCTACTAAACTTTCGGAGATTTGTTGCTCGTTTAGTAGCATTTCTTTTGGTATACCATTAATTAAATCACGACCCTTAATCTCCATTTCCCGAAGTAAACTTCCTGGCGCTACATAAGCAGTTCCAATTTGTTTCTTTATCTTTTCAGCTGTTGACTCACCAACCAATAAGTTATAATTTCTTCTTATATATGAAATAATAGCTTCATCCATTTTATCGCCACCTACTCTCACGGACCTGGCATAAACTATCCCACCTAAAGATAAAACTGCAACCTCTGTAGTGCCACCACCAATATCTACAATCATTGAGCCGGTGGGCTCTGTTACTGGCAAACCAGCTCCTATAGCAGCTGCCATAGGTTCTTCAATTAAAAAAACATCCCTTGCCCCAGCGCTTTCTGCTGCTTCCTGGATTGCTCTTCGCTCTACTGGTGTTGAACCAGATGGCACACATACAATAATTCTGGGACCGGTAAATGACCTTCTATCGCTTACTGAGCGGATGAAATACTTGATCATTTCTTCAGCCCCTTTAAAATCTGCAATTACTCCATCACGCAAAGGCCTTTTTGCTTCAATATCGGCAGGAGTTCTCCCAAGCATCATTTTGGCTTCATGTCCGAAAGCATAAGGTTTCTTAGTTCCATTTTGCTCTATTAAAGCAACTACGGAAGGTTCATTCAATACTATTCCTTTACCTTTTACATAAACAAGGGTGTTTGCCGTTCCAAGATCTATAGCAATGTCTGCTGAAAATCTGTTAATAAATTCTAAAAATCCCCTTATCATTATTTGTTGTGCCCCTAAAACTAATTTGTGTAAGATATATTGCTTAAATGACAATATATCGTAAAGCAAGGATTATATCAAGATTCTTGAAAATGTAAAATAACAAAATTACTGATCAGAATTATAAATAAAATTGGTAATAAAGTTGCAAATAGCGGAGTGAGTCCTCCATAAGCTAAAATACGCAGGGTTATTTCCAAAGAAAAATAAGTAAAAATACCGATAATAAGAGCAAAAGCCATAGTTTTTGTTGCAGAGGTTCTATTATCAAAACTCAGAAACCAACAAGCTAAAAACACCATAGCTGATATGGCGATAGGTTTAAATAATTGCTTAAAAAAATGCAATTGATAGCTCATGGTTGGAAAGCCTGAACTGGTTAATTTATCAATTAAATCTGATAAATACCATATGGATACCATCTCTGGCGGTGTAAATCTTTGCAGTAATGTATCAATTGATAAATTAGTT
>CAMCTQ010000152.1 GCA_945878545.1 Rickettsia typhi | reverse complement strand
TCACAACGATGCTCTACAAACATTCCTGTTTCTTCAAAACTATCAGGATCAAGCAGAACCTCTAAGCGTTCTCTGGCAGTCAGCTTTCCTTTCTCATGCTGGACTGCTATTCGTTTGATTCCACCACCAAGACGTGCAGTACTCCTCTTGTTCTCAAGTTCCTGCTGATGTAAAGCTTGTTTAGTCATATCATAAATTTTTAATGATTGATCCTAGCGATTATAGTAAATTTTTTGAGAAAGGATAGAAGAAAGTTTTACTACAATCTTATCGTTCTCTTTGTATATCGCAACGCCTATAGATGCATGAAAAAATTATTGATTATAATAATTATAGCAAAGAGATCTGAATTGTAATATGTTAATTTCAAAATGAAGTTCACGAATCCTTGTTTTATAGGTAAGCAAACTTAAAACCTTACATAATTTGTCTTATTACTTAGTGGGAGCTGTCAAAGCTATAAATTAAATGCACGACAATCAAGAGAGGCTAAACGAGCCACAACTACTTGCAACAAGGCACACAGAGGGCCCGATTCTTATTCTAGCCGGCGCTGGTACAGGAAAAACGAAAGTGCTTACACATCGTATCGCCCATATTATAGAGCAAAATCTTGCGCAACCTTATGAAGTTTTAGCTGTAACATTTACCAATAAAGCTGCCAAGGAGATGCAAGACAGAATAACTAATATTATTCCTAATGATGGCCTTAATATTGGGACTTTTCACTCGATTGCCGCAAGAATACTGAGAGCTCACATTAGTTTTCTAGGTAAGGATTTAACCAGTAACTTCACAATCATTAATCAAGATGATCAGATCAGACTCGTCAAGAATATTGCGCTTGAGCTAAATATAGATGTGAAGCAATATCCAGCTAAAATGATTCACATTATTATTTCCAAATGGAAAGACCAGGGGCTACCACCTGATAAAATAGGCGAGTCGGATTTTATTGCACCTGCTCATAAACTTGCTAAACTGGTTTATTTTGAATATCAAAAGCAAATGCATGCATCAAATGCCGTCGATTTTGGCGACCTACTGCTTTATTGTAATCAGCTATTGATTAACAACGCTGATATTCTTGAATATTATCAAAATAAATTTAAGTACATATTAGTTGACGAGTACCAGGATACAAATGCTGTACAATATGTTTGGGTAAGAATGCTTGCCAGTAAGCATAAAAATATTTGCTGCGTTGGCGATGATGACCAATCCATATACAGCTGGAGAGGAGCTGAAGTTAAAAATATACTTCGGTTTGAACAAGATTTTCCAAGTGCTGTAGTGGTCAAACTTGAACAGAATTATCGCTCAACACCTTATATTTTAAGCGCGGCATCCCAAATTATCAGCCACAATAAACACAGGCACAGTAAAAAGCTATGGACCGATCAAAAAGACGGAGAGAAAATTAAAATTATTTCGTGCTGGAACGACAAAGAAGAAGCGCGGTTTGTTACCACTGAAATAGCAAAATTTATAAATAATAACAAGTATACAACAAATCAGATCGCAATTCTTGTAAGAGCTGGTTTCCAAACAAGATCTTTTGAGGAGGCATTTATCAGCAACGCTCTACCATACCAAATTATCGGCGGTCTAAGGTTTTATGAGAGAATGGAAATTCGTGACTTGCTTGCATATATTCGTCTTAGCATTAATCATAATGATACCCTAGCTCTTGAGCGCATTATCAACGTACCAAGGCGATCCATCGGTAATGTTACACTAAAAAAAATCAAAGACTTTGCCACTGACCAGGAAATATCTGTATTTGAAGCACTAAAACTGATGACTCAGCAAAATATTTTAAAAGGTAAAACGAAAGAGAGCCTTGAAGAGTTTACTGACTTAATTAGCCTATGTGGCCAGAAATACCAATATGAATCAGCCTTCGAAGTGACGAAATTTATTCTAGAAAACTCTGGTTACCTCTCCGCATTAAAAGAAGAAAAAACAGATGAATCCAGAGCGAGGATTGAAAATATCAACGAAATGCTAAGAGCAATTGATGAATTTAATAACATTACTGAATTTGTCGAACATTCAAGCTTAGTAATGGATAATGAATCACTTGAGTCTGAGTTTGGTGGTACAGTTAAAATCATGACCCTTCACGCCGCAAAAGGGCTGGAATTTGATTTGGTATTTTTGCCCGGATGGGAAGAGAATATTTTCCCTCACCAAAAAGCCATTGCTGAAGAAGGCGAAAAAGGGCTTGAAGAAGAACGGCGTATTGCATATGTCGGCATTACGCGCGCTAAAAAAGAACTTTACATCACGTACGCTGAAAGTCGAAGGATTTTTGCTGAATTCGTCAAATCTATGCCATCAAGGTTTTTAAGTGAAATACCATCCCAATTATGCACCATTACTTCTTCTGCTAACAAGCTCAATTATTTAGGCTCCAGGCATAATTTTTCGCTACAACAAAATAGTCAAAAACCAAATAATATTGATACTACACCAACTAAAAAGCCCGGCAGCAGAATAAGGCACTCTAAATTTGGTACTGGTATAATTATCCGAAGAAGTGGGGATAGCTTAGAAATAGCATTTGAAAAAATCGGTCTTAAAACAATAAAAGAAGACTACGTCGAATTGATCTAATCTTCTTTAGTGCCTAATATATTTCTTATTGAAATATATTCAATATTTCAGTATAGTGCTGTTCATTTTAAAGTTTGGAAAACTTACATGTATGTCTAATAAAATAGGGTTTTGGGCAGTATTTGCTTTTGTAACCGGAAGTCAGATCGGCTCAGGTGTGTTTATGCTGCCCGCAAATTTAGCAGGATATGGCATTTTTAGTTTGGTAGGCTGGGGAATATCTGGAATAGGAGCGATTGCTCTCTGCTTAGTCTTTGCATCACTTTGCGCAAAATTTCCTGAAACAGGAGGGCCCCACACATACGTAAAGCATACTTTTGGCCTAACAGCAGCTTTCTTTACCGGATGGACTTATTGGGTTATTTCTTGGGTCAGCACTACAGCAGTGATTGTTACAGCAATAGGATCACTAAGTGTGTTCATAGGCCAGCGCTCCCCATT
>CAMCTQ010000151.1 GCA_945878545.1 Rickettsia typhi | reverse complement strand
TGGCTTGCTTGAGATAATTTTCTGTACAATAATCTCTTTTGCTTATTAATCTTTGCTATTTCCTTTCGATAAGTAATTACTTCTTCACGAACCTCAACTGGAATTTTAGATATATATTTTTTATATTCCTCTATTACTTTTTGAAATTCTGCTGGTTCTTTAATAGTACCAGAAGTTGTGATTGAAGGTTGCGCGGTTGTTGGTTTTGCTTCTTCAGTTGGCCCTTTCGGTTTGCTAGCACTTGTTGTTGGAACCTGAGGCATCATTGGTTTTGCTTCTTGAACTGATGCTTTATCATCCAAAGCAAAAGCTGTAGTATTGATCATTAAAATCAATGTTAGTGCAATAATTTTAAAATTTTTCATGACAAAATACTCCTAAACATTTAAATATTGAATAATATATCAATCATTGCTAATTGTAAAAACTAATAGCATCAATCATTTTCGGATATAAAACATGGACAATCCATTTAGTCAATCAAAATTGATACACAAAGTTTACTTTGCTACCCTATACAAGCATTTAGAATCTTTTGAAAAATTTTTCCCGGAGGATATTTTAGGCATTAGTACGTTTGAACTAGAATCCAAAACAATTGAGGCTGTGGATTCTGATATATGGCACTTTGAAGCCTACTTTGCTAAAAAACCACAGAAAATCTTTTTTACAAAAAATCTTCAGAACTTTTCTAATGAAAATAATCTAGAAATTATTGGTAGTATCAATTTTGCAATTATAGAGGACAAAGATTGGGTAGCTGAATATCAAAAACAGTTGGTTCCAATTTGTATTGGCAGATTCTTTATAAGCACTTTAAACCAAATAGCTACATGTCCTCCAGGTTCTTTACCAATCATTTTAGAGGCATCAAGAGCTTTCGGTACCGGTGACCACCCAACAACAGCTGGATGCTTAGAAGCAATGGAAGGCTTGTCAGATTTTGATTTTAAAACAATTTATGATATCGGAACTGGCAGCGGAATACTAAGCTTTGCAGCTGCAAAAATATGGCCAAAAGCTCAGATTTGGGCTTGTGATATCGAGAAAACGTCAATTGAAGTAGCAAAAATTAATCAGCAATTTAACAATTCCGAAATTCTTTTTTATCAAAACTCTTCTAGCAACTTAAAAATTCCAAATTTACGGAATAGAAAATTTGATTTGATTGTTAGTAATATTCTTGCCCAACCATTAATTAACTTAGCTCCGTCTATATGCTCTTTACTAAACAAGACTGGCAAATTGATTCTATCTGGATTTTTGGACTATCAAATGAACGAAGTAATTGACTCTTATAAAGCAAATGGTCTTGAAGTTGAAAAAATCATTAATAAATTAAACTGGATTACAATTTTAGTAAAGGTAAAAATCAATTAATGTTTCTGTTGACTTTTTGGAGGTTTTTATATATCATTTTGGCAAAGTTACTTTAACTAAAAATAATCACACGATATGGAAAACTCACAAAAATCTAACTTTATCTCTGAATTAAGAAGAGTATTTTGGCCTATTGAATGGCACGAAAACAAAAAATTTCTGCCAATGACAGCAATGATGTTCTGCATTCTTTTTACTTATACTTCGATACGTATAATGAAAGACAGCTTAATTGTAACCGGCGTAGGCCCAGAGGCAATAAGCTTCCTAAAAACATATTTAGTGTTACCGTCAGCGGTGATAATGATGATCGTATATGCAAAACTTTGTAACGTCATGAGTCAACAAAAAGTTTTTTACACTATCTCGGTATTTTTTTCATTATATCTAGCATTTTTTGCTTTCGCTTTATATCCGTATCCAGAATTTTTTCATACAAATCCAGAAACCATAGAAAATTTGGCATTGCAACATCCTAATTTCAGATGGTTCATTCGAGTTTATGGAAAATGGAGCTTTGCTTCTTTTTATGTTATGGCTGAATTATACGGTAGCATGATGCTTACTTTGTTGTTTTGGCAATTTGCTAATCAGATTACTAAGACAAACGAAGCAAAAAGATTTTACTCTATGTTTGGGTTGCTAGGTAATCTAGCATTACCATTAATAGCTGTTGTGTTTCATTATACTCTTCGTTCTGACATAATTAAAACAGTTATAGTAGATGAGTCTAATCGTTACATGTTGTTGTTATGTATAATTATTTTTAGTAACATAATGGCTGCATTTTTTTATTCATGGATGAACAAACATGTTTTGACTGATCCACGTTTCTATGATGCAGCTGATTCAGCTGGTTCACCTAAAAAGAAAAAAGCTAAATTATCTCTTGGGGAAAGTTTCAAAATGATATTTACCTCAAAATATTTAGGTTTGCTTGTAACTTTAGTTTTGGCATATGGCATATCAATCAATTTAGTAGAAGGTGTGTGGAAAGCTAAAATCAAAATCTTGTACCCAAACCAGGGAGATTACGATGTCTTTATGTCCGGTTTTTATGGGTATCAAGGTATCGTAGCTATTATATTTATGCTAATCGGTAGTAACATCTTAAGAAGAGTATCCTGGGCAACTGCTGCAATGTTTACTCCTCTAATGATTCTTGTCACCGGAATAGGTTTCTTCTCATTCATTATATTTGATCAATCTGTAGGTTTGTATTTTGCTGCTTTTTTTGGCACAGGGCCTCTTGCTTTGGCCGTAACTATAGGCGCTGCCCAAGGGATCTTGAGCAAAGCTACAAAATATTCATTATTCGACTCAACAAAAGAAATGGCCTACATACCTCTTGACGATGAAATGAAAACAAAGGGTAAGGCAGCGGTTGATGTTATAGGTGGTAGATTTGGTAAAGCTGGTGGTGGTGTAATTCAGTCAACTTTCTTTATATTATTTACCTCATATTCATTTACTGAAGGTAACGATCCAACTCCTTATTTTGCTAGTATATTCTTTGTGATAGTTATTTTATGGATCTTTGCTGTGCAAGGACTTAGCAAGGAATATCAAAAGATTACCAAAGAAGAAAATAAATAAGTTTAAAAAACTTTCATTAAATTAAAAGGTCATTCTGTTATTTTAGCAGAATGACCTTTGTCGTTTCTATAACTTAAATCTTTTATTAAGAGTCTTGTGATTTAATCCTAGTTTTCATTGCCCA
>CAMCTQ010000150.1 GCA_945878545.1 Rickettsia typhi | reverse complement strand
GGTATCATATTTAGTGCACCTAAACTTGTTGCATTTTTAAGTGGTGATGTTAATAACTCAAGTTGTCCAACTAGCTAGTGTTCTATTGAGAGGGATAACTATCGTCTTTTTGTTTACTATTGAATCTTGTTGCATTTTTAATGCTTCTAATTAAATTGGCTATAAAAAATTGGAAAATTTTAAGAAAATAGATTATAAATCAGCCAAAATTTTTATGAAACTATATCAAATCCTGTTTCTTTGTTTAGTAAGTTTATGCAATGTGAACATTGCTGTAGCGTCCGAAGATAAAGAAATTACAGAAAAGGAACAACTGCACTATAAACAGCTATGCCTGGAAGACTTGGCATTCTTCAGAAAAGGTGTGGAAGAAAATTCAGCTCCATTTAAAGATCCTGATGATCAAGCTTTTAGAAAATGGTTTGATAAAGGTTACGTACATGTACAAGAACTAATAGATGGGATCAAAGATCAGGACGATTGTTATTATGCTATGAAATTTTACTTGAATGGATTTGGTAATACCTATGTAAGTTTGAGAGGGTATATAGCGTTGCCTCTTGAAAAATATCCAGGGTTCTTAACGGCGAAATATGCTAACAATCATGTAGTTATATATAAAGATCCAAATATTCATTACTTAAATAATGTTAGTGTTGGTAATCGTATTACACATATTAACGATATACAAATAGACGATTATTTTGAAAAATATATGTTACCATTTTATGCTGGTGATGATTCTGAATTCTCTCAGAAAGTAGCTAGTATTTATAGTTTTATAGTGAATGGAAATCGTTATGTACCAATCCCTTCAACTGCCACCCTTACTGATGGAAAAACTGAGCGTAAATTGGAACTAAAATATGCTGAATTGTCGTTAGAGGCTTTAGCTGTTAGTAGAAGTATCAAACAACCAGCGCCCGATCAACATTTTAAAGTTGAGATGCTATCACATGGTGTTTGGATTACCATACCTAGTTTTTACTTAAGTAGGGAAGAAGCTATTTCCTATACTGGCATGCTTTCAAAACTTAAAGAACTTGCTAAAGAAGAGTATATAGTATTTGATTTGAGAGGTAATAGGGGTGGTGGATCTGTATGGTCAAGACCTATTATTCGTAATTTATGGGGAGATGATTATATTAAGCATCTTGGTAAAAATCATGAATTTAACTCTACTTGGATAAAAAAAGTTAGGGTTAGTAAGCAAAACTTTTTCGATTTCAAAAAAACAGGGAATGCTGCAGAAATAAAGAAGTTTGCAGCTGCTTTACAAAATGGTGATGATTTTTTTGAGAAAAAATGGACAATTTATAATGAAGATCTTAATTTATACACAAATCAAGATAGCTCTCCTTTCAAAGCTAAAATCTTTGTATTTACTGACCATTTTTGTCGTAGCACATGCTGGGCATTTGTTAATCAATTATTACAGATTCCAGGTGTTACACATATTGGTACTCCAACGGTTATTCAAACCAATAGTTCTTATGCTAAAGTAACAAGGTCACCTAGTGGTAATTTTGATTTTTTCTATCCGACAGAAATCAGAGCATATCCTAACAAAAACGCTGGGCAGGCCTTGATTCCTTCAAAAATATTTAATGGAAATATCAGAGATGAGGCGGAAGTCATAGACTGGGTGTTGTCGATTACGGAAGGTGGTCAGTAGATTTTATAGTATCGCGTTGGATATGGACACCAACGTTGTTAATAGTGCCATAGTATTTTGATTTGAATTAGGTGCTAATTATTTTTAGTAGTGTCATTACAGCGAAGGCTGAAATCCAGCTTAAAGGTTTTATTCAGATTCCCGTTTATGACATCTAAAATGGCTATTGAGTAAACAGATCGGTCATCGCTTTTCACAGAAAAGCGTAAGGATCCAGTCTTTCTCTATGATTTAAGCTAAGCAAGCCTGAACCCTTACGTCGGCTTATGACTTCCTCAGAATGGCGGGTTTTTTTTACTTTTTGAACAGAGTTGTGAACAGATAGGACTTATTGTCCATTAAGTCCTAATTCTTTTGTAAGCTCATCATAACGTTTTAGCTTTGTAAGTACTTGCTCTAAATTATCTAATTTTAGCATACAAGGTCCGTCACTAGGCGCGTTATCAGGGTCTTGATGAGTTTCTATAAAAAGTCCTGCAACGCCTGCTGAAATAGCGCATCGTGCTAGTAGTTCGACATACTGCCTTTGTCCACCGCTGCTAGAACCAGTACCTCCAGGTTGTTGAACAGAATGGGTCGCATCAAAGAAGACTGGAGCGCCAGTTTCTGCCATAATTGGCAAACCCCTCATGTCGGATATTAAAGTATTGTAACCAAAACAAGTGCCTCTATCGGTTAAAATAATACCAGTTGCGCTAAAAGCTTTTAATTTTTCATAGATATTTTTCATGTCCCACGGCGCAAGAAACTGACCTTTTTTGACCTTAACAACTCTGCCAGTTTTAGCTGCTGCCATTAATAAGTCTGTTTGCCTACATAAAAAGGCAGGGATTTGCAAAACGTCTGCAACTTCAGCTACTACATGGCATTGTGTTTCGTTGTGGACATCTGTCAGAATTGGGCAGCCAAGTTCTGATTTTACTTTTTGTAAAATCTCTAATCCCTTTTCTAGACCAGCGCCTCTTTGGCTATTTACCGAAGTCCTATTAGCTTTATCGTAGGATGATTTATAAATAAATGGAATAGCTAGCTTATCAGTGATTTTTTTGATGCTACCAGCCATAAATAAAGCATGATCGAGCGTTTCTATCTGGCAAGGTCCTGCAACCAAAGTAAAAGGTAAATTATTTGCAATTTTAATATTTCCTACTTTTACTATGTCATTCATAATGTATGCTTGAATCTGTCTGAGTTATTTGGCAATTGGAATATGCTCTTCTAGCTTTGGCTCAGTTTCGTTTTGCTCAATTGCTTCTAATTTGGAAGTGAAATCATTATGTTTTTGTGTTGATAGGTTGGCAAGTACAATAGCGTTTATAAAAAATACCGTTGCTAACACTATAGTAGTTCTAATTAAAAAATTAGCAGCAGATCTACCGCTCATTATTCCCATATTATTTCCACCGCCACCAATGCCGCTTAGTCCATCTGTACTA
>CAMCTQ010000149.1 GCA_945878545.1 Rickettsia typhi | reverse complement strand
TGGCAATTGGCAATTAAAGCGACTCAAAGAAAAGGAAAATTTTATTACAACAATTGACCTCAATATCAAAAACCCTCCAGTCAAAATAACAAAAGCGCAAACTACACTAGATCTTTATTCCAAAATAGAGTTAACAGGGCATTTTCTGGACGGTCAAAATGTCTTCTTATATGGTAGAAGATCGGCTTATCCCGAAAAAGATGGATATTATTTTTTGTCTCCATTTAAGGATAGTTTAGGGGATATTTATTTAGTATCAAGAGCTTGGATACCTCAAAGTGCAAAAAAAAACGCTAGTTCTTTTTCATCAAAGAATGAAGAAACAATCGTTGGTTTTGTTATGAAAGGCGAAGAAAAAAGATTTTTTATACCAGCTAATGACACTAAGAATAATGTATGGTTCACACTCGATTTACAAGAAGCCAGCCAAAAACTAGGCATTACCAAAAATGATTTTTATCTAATGCAGATAGGAAGCTTAAATCTCCCCGAAGGAGCGCTACCTTTAACTTCTACCTACTTAAACGTAATAAGAAATGATCATTTAGAATACGCAATTACATGGTATAGCTTAGCAGCTTTCCTGTGTATCATTTATTTTCTATATAATAAAGGTACAATGAAGTAGCTTAACTTAAGAGGGGTCACTTCTTTTAAGTATAGATCCAACCTTCGCTGGAATAATATATATATCTATTTTTTACAGTATGCATAACTCATAAATGGATGAGAAAGTTTTAAGAACAAAATTACCATCCAGAATGGGTTATGCAAGAGGTCTAGTAAATTAATCCACTTCACCAATATTAACTATAATAATCGGTGACTTATTAATTTCATGCTTTAATATTCTTCTAATAGAAGACTTAGCGCACTCTTGTATTTGGTCAATCAACAACCTACCTTTAGACTGCTTCCTTTGTTTATGCAATGCTTCCTCTACTTCTTGCGTAATAGAGTTTAAGAAATCTTCGTCTTCTTTAGGATCAAGAAGGCCAGGCATCACTATTAAAGGCTTAGTAACCAATTCTGCCTTGCCATTGACTACTATCGAAGCAACGACAATACCAGCATCCCTCATCTTACGACGCATTTTAAAAATTGGCGAAGAATCGGGCAATAAATAATCACCATCAACGGCTAAATAACCATTTTCTACGACATCTATTATCTTAGGATCTTTTTCGTCAATTAGCACAACACTGCCATTTTCGACCTCTACAGTCTTCTTTATTCCATTTGCTCTTGCTAGCTTTGCATGCTCATGGATATGAACTGGTTCGCCATGAACAGGGATACAAATTTTAGGCCTGATTAACTCGTACATTTTCTTTAATTCTTCAATAGCTGGATGTCCAGACACATGAACAAAATGGTCTCTCTCAGTAATAACTTCAACACCCATCTTGACAAAGGTATTAAACATTCTAAATATCTTCTTATCATTACCAGGAATAATTTTTGAAGAAAATATCACTGTATCTTTTGGAGATAATTTTACCGAAGAATGGACTCTATTTGCCATTTTAGCGGTTGCTGCCATTGTCTCGCCCTGACAACCAGTAGCTATAATTAAAAGCTCTTCTCTTTTATAATTGCTCACAGATCTCTCATCAATTAATGGAGCAATATCATTCAAATATCCACTGTCTTGAGCTGCAGTGAGCATTCTATGAAGACTTCTGCCAGTCAAAGCAATTTTCCTACCAGCTTTTTGACCAGCATGAATTAAAGTGTCTAACCTTGCTAAGTTCGAAGCAAAAGTTGTGACTACTACCATTTTTGGGCAACCAGCAATAATATCTACAAGGCTTTTTCTAACATCCCCTTCTGAACCTGATATACCTTCATTAAAAACGTTAGTTGAATCGCAAACTAGGGCTAGAACTCCTTCATCTCCACATTTTTTTAAAACATCAAGATCTGATACGGTACCAACAACTGGATCAGGATCAAATTTCCAATCACCAGTATGCATAATATTTCCAGCAGCAGTTCTTATCATCAAAGCTTGCATCTCTGGCGCAGAGTGAGTAAGAGGCACCATTTCAATTGAAAAAGGACCTAAGTCAAATTTATTGCCAGGTTTTACCTCATTTATTTTTATATCATTAGCAAAAGCATATTCTGATATTTTTGTCTTTAAAAAGTTTTTGGTAAACTTAGTTGTATAAATAGGACACTCAAGACTGCTCCATAGATATTGAATTGCTCCAAGATGATCTTCATGTGCATGGGTAAGAACTAATCCAAGTAAATCCTTTTTATGTCTTTCAATGAATTTTAAATCAGCAACTACCATATCTACACCTGGTAGATACTCATCTGCAAATCCACTTCCGCAATCAACCATAATCCATTTTCCTTCAAAATGGTACAAGTTGACATTAATACCTATTTCATTTGCTCCGCCAAGCGGGACAAATAATAGTTTATCTTTATAAGTTTTTGGGTTGAACGCCATTTATTTTTCTATATTATTGTGTTTTCTTGCATTAACTTATAAACGATTAATGATGTTTAGTCTATGGATAAATAATTACCTTGTTAATACCAGCCTAATAATCACCGCTTTTCTTGCACTTTTGCTTGTCATATTCCCAGAACTCGATGTTTCTTTCTCTGAGCTCTTTTTTTCCAGAGAAAATGGATTTATATATAGGAAAAATTTTTTAGTTTATCAAACATATAAATTCTTACCCTTTCTGACTAAATTATTCACCTTGATTTGTCTACTATATCTTGCATATATTACCATTAAATATAGGAACTTCGGAAAAGTTGTAAGGTCTGGGATATTTTTCTTGTTTATTACTGCCATTATTTCTCCAGGGTTAATTGTGAATGAGGTTTTTAAAGAAAATTTTGGTAGAGCAAGACCGCGTCAGGTAGAAGAATTTAACGGATCAAAAGAATTTACTAGAGCATTTGAGGTAAGCGACCAGTGCAAACATAATTGCTCATTTTCTTCTGGCCATGCTGCTATGGGATATTTTTTTAGCGCAATTGCTTATACAGCAAATTTACTGTATTTTAATAAAATCTATAGTGCTGGAATTGTTTTTGGTAGTCTTGTAGGTCTTTCAAGAATTATGATGGGAGGACATTTCTTAAGTGATGT
>CAMCTQ010000148.1 GCA_945878545.1 Rickettsia typhi | reverse complement strand
TGTGGAATAGCTATGCCCTCATCTTGAATGCTAAAATCTATTGCAGTTGAATCAGAATTTTTATGCAGTTTCAAGGTAATATTTCCTTCCTTGCTATATTGAATGGCATTGATAATCAAATTATCTAAAGTAGATTTTATATAATGCTCATCACAATTGACCTTGATATTATCTTCTATTTTTGTAAAAAACTGTAGCTCTTTACCATTTAAGTATAGTTTCTTGCAATAATCCAGTCGATCATATATTAGCTCGCTTAAATCTACCTCTTTTTTATCTAATGTATAATTGAGACTTAAAAGTTTAGAGAGATCGATCATATTATTAACAAGGCTGGATAATCGCTCTGAGCTTTTTGCTATCTCTTCCAAACCTTTCCGCCTTTGATTATCAGTTAACTTGTCATAGCTCTCAAAAAGAATCTGCCCCATACTTGTAATACCAACAATAGGTGTATGAGCTTCGTGTTCCAAGTTACGTAGAAATTCATTCTTAACCTCGATTAATTTCTCTAATTCCTCATCTCTATCATATATTTGCTCTTCAAGGTGATAAGCCTTCTGCTCAGTGAGTTCATACTGCTCTTGTTTTGGTTTTAAGAATGCTAATAAAAATCCACTTATTATAAATAATATATAGATAATCTGCAATTTAAGACTATACAACTCTTCGGCAATGTTAGGAGTATTCCCCATATAAAATTGGTAACTAAACAAAGATAACGATAAGCCAGATACAATCATTATCAATGTAGTTTGCCAACTCATTAATATTCCTATTATAGTCAGGTTCAGTATAAAGATTACCAACGAAATTTGAGAAAATTTACTAATGAAGGCTAAAAAACTACTAACAAATGATAAACCAAGAAATACTGATATAAAGAATATTAAACCAATATATTTCTCTTTAAAGCTAGGAAACCATAATTTGTGGCAAATAAAAATTGTGCTAATAAATAAAGCAGTTCCTTGTAAAATATTAACTAAAATAACATGTTGTTGGTATATAGATTTATCTAACAAGAATGTAGTAATTATTGTCATCATTACACTAAATGCAAAGTAAGTGTATACCATCTCATTTTTAGGAGTTTTCTTTTTACAATATTCTACGACATTAGTTTGATATAGATATCTAAAAAATTTTTTGACATTAATTCTGCTATTTTGAGATGATAATATTGTTTTTTTTAAATCAGACTTATCTTTAATACCAACCCATCCTCCAGATTCTCGAAGTAAATAGTGAGTAGACATTAAGACTATCAAATTGCTAATCATAGCAGGAATAACACTATCAACACCTGTAACTGGCTTAATATACTGAGTCCAAATAATAGCGCATAAAGCTCCTGATATCATTCCTAATATGACAACCCTAGAACTACTGCGGAAGCCAAGAATTGATAAAATCAATGGTACTGTAACAATGGGCATATAAAAATTAGCCTGTAATGAAAATAGCTTAAACAAATTGTTATTAAACAACACTATCAATAAAGCACCAATGCCGACCAATATAGAAAACATCCTAGAAAGAAAAAGCTCGTTTTTAAATTTTATACCCAACGGTTTACAAAAATCATGAGCAAATATTACTGCTCCAGTATTAATCCAAGAATCAGCCGTGGACATTACCATTGCCATTATCCCTATTAGGGTGATTCCTTTCAGCCCCGTAAAAGAATAATTATCAATCATATACATTACTATGTTATCACCATCCAAAGTAGGGTCAATTGATAATACCAATATGCCAATAGCGCAAATCAATACGATTATAAAAGTGTATCCTAGTGCAGCAACTTTAAATGATTGACGTATTTGTTTAGTATCTTTTGTCATCAAAATTCTCTGAAAAGTTGGTGAGCTGAAACTAGGAATTAGAAACCAAAAAAGTAGAACTAAATTCGGAAAAAACTTTGGATTATGCCAATCAATTAATTGAGTGTAATCAAGTAATGGATTAGTTTGAAAAGCATTTAACGTGATTTCAGTACTCCCAAACACTTGCCATATAAATAAAAGAAAAAGTGGAATAAAGATACCAAACGTAAAGAACTGGATTACATCCGTAAAAGTAACAGCTTTAATACCACCCCAAGCGGAATAAAAAATAACTACAAAGCTGCTAATACATGTAGCATATATGCTAGAAAACCCAAAAAAATGACTGAAGACTGTTGCAAAAACTTTAATCTGTAAAGCAGTCATAGCAATAGCTTGTGCTATAGAAGATATAGCAGTAATTAGCCTTACATTTCCACCATATAAATTACCCATAGTTTCAGCAACTGAGAGGCTGCCAAAAAACTCTTTCATTCTCGGGGCAAAAATGTAGCCAATTATCAGTAAAGAAAGTATATCACCTAGAGCTGCGGGTAAAAACCACACACCTTCTTTATAGGTTTGAGATACACATACTGTAAAAAAACTACCGCTGATCCAAGTAGCAATAATAGTCGCTGCAATCGTTGCTGTGCTAAAATTCCTATCACCTATAGCATATTCTTTTATAGTTTTTATACCTCTACCAGAATAAAAACCTGCAACTAAATTGATTGCTAAAAAAGAGGCGATGATTATTATATCTATGTTGTACGACATTTTATGTATATTTATTTAAGTTGTTCAATTCCAAGTTAAATAAAATATTATAGGAATTCAATAGAAAATTTATTAATAGAAATTCAATGACAAATATATTTCAAGAAATACTAAAAGATTCTAAATAT
The DNA here is from genome assembly GCA_945878545.1 of Rickettsia typhi. Taxonomy (GTDB): domain Bacteria; phylum Pseudomonadota; class Alphaproteobacteria; order Rickettsiales; family Rickettsiaceae; genus Megaera; species Megaera typhi_A. Next base: position 390 of record CAMCTQ010000148.1, on the reverse strand, counting down.
TCTCTAGCTCAATTTGACGGGCAATATGTTGAAGAATTAGAAACCAGCGTAATTGCAAAAGAATCTAAAGCTGGTTTAAAATATTATGTTCAGTGTATAAAACGTAAAAAGGAGATATTACTTACCCCTGAAGAAATTATCAGGCAGTTGTTTTTAATAAAACTTACAAAGCATTATCAATATCCACTCAGTAGAATTAATGTGGAACATGCAGTGCAAATTGGTAGTACAGATAAAAAAAGAGCTGATATAGTAATTTTTGATAAAGACCGCCCAACTGTTGAATATATAATCATCGAGTTAAAGCACCCAAAACTTCAAGAAGGAAAAGAGCAACTAAAAAGTTATTGTCATGCGACTGGTAGCCCAATGGGTGTTTGGAGTAACGGC
>CAMCTQ010000147.1 GCA_945878545.1 Rickettsia typhi | reverse complement strand
CTGCTATAAGCAATTTTATTATGGGATCAGAAAACGTATAAGGATGCAAAGGACCTATGTTTAATTGTTGTATAAAGGTATAATCTAGATTATTGCGGATCAAATCCTCCCCCATTTCTTGTAAATACAATTCAATGGATAAGGATTTGATCTTGACTTTTGATTTGTTTGTAACTTCAAAGACTGATCTGTTATCAGTTGATACGTTACTAGTTGTAACTATAATTGTCATAACTGACTCTAATAAATTAAATATCTATTATTCATATACCAATTTAAAATTAAATACAAGTTACTTTTACATCTCTGGGTAGCATGGTCAATAAATCTTAATAACAATGGTTTGCCCGAATTTGGTATTTTTTAGTACACGTAGCTTTGAAAAATTAAGACCTTCTCTCCTTGTGTTCTAAATATCTAAACATAATGCGTAGATATTTTCTTATTGTAAATCTTGCTCATATTTAAACTTTAAGTTATATTAGTGACAAATATATTGCTATGAGCTAAAAAATATTTAATTCCTTGTGATTATTCTATTAGATTAATAGAAAAATTAAAATCATTAGATAGTAAAAATCAATTAGATTTTTCTCTTATTGATAAAGCTATCTATTGGGTTAAAAAATACCATGACGGTCAGTTTAGAAAAACTGGGGAACCTTTTTATTCTCATCCTCTAGAAGTAGCTTATATTTTATCTGATTATAATCTAAAAACTGATGTAATAGTTACAAGTATTTTACACGATATAGTGGAAGATACTATAGTTACCATAGAAATGATTCTTTATACTTTTGGAAGTAGGATATCTGAAATGGTTGATAGGCTTACTCGTGATAGGCCTGATGGAACTAAATTGAGTGTAAAAGAAATCTTAAATAATGCTTATCAACTAAAAGATAAAGAAGTTTTATTAATAAAGCTATTTGATAGGTTGCATAATATGCAGACTATAGGAGGCATGAGTGTTGAAAAAGCAGAAAAAATTACAAATGAAACTTTGATAAACTTCGTTTTATTATCAGAGTATCTACAGCTAACTTATACAGCAAAAAGAATTCAACAACTTTGTATAAACAATAGAAAAGATTTAACTTCCGAACAAATGTTGTATATGAATATTTTTTCTTTTAACGATAATTACCAGCCGCTTTCTCTAATTTTTCAAAATGATTTATGCTAATAATATAGAGAGTGACTATAGGTAATAATACAACTAGGATTCCAAAATATCCAAAATATTCAAATAAATATACTAATCCAAACGAAGTAATAATGGACATAATAGATCGTGATATAGCATAGGCCAAAGAGCTATAAGTGAATCTGCGTAATATAGATATATGTTTATAAGTTATAGGCATTGCCGGTGTGTAATCACATGCAAATACTAAAAAACAACATTGTAGACAGAAAATAGTATAAGGACTATGTAATGTATTAAGTAAAAAAGGGCTTGCTAAAGCAATTATTATAAAAATCACCAACTTTACTTTAACAATTTTAGGTGGGTAAATTTTGTAGCTTATAAAACTTAAAATTATTGTCCCCATAAATTGCACCATTGATACGATAAAGTTTTGATGTAAAACTTCATTCGCTGAAAATCCATATTCTTGCTTTAGGATATTGCCGCAAAAAATATAGCTAAAGTAAAAACACACCGGCCACGCACAATCTAGAGCAAATAATAGAAAAAGTGTTTTTTTATCATTTCTGCTTTCTTGAATCCAAATAGAGCTACTTTTTAATTCTTTTTTTTGATCATTATCCAGACCTTTTATTATTCTTTTTTGTGCATTAGCAAATTCAGGAGTTTCTTTTAAAGTTGTCCTGGCAACAGTCCCTATCAGAGCTACAACAACCCCAAACCAAAATGCGGTTCTCCAGTTTAAGTCAAGAGAGGAAGTTGTAGCTAATGAAGAAACTGCTAATGCGGCTGTTCCTCCTAACACAGAAAATACAGAAGTTAGAGATACTACTGGATACTGAATTGGTGGTTTGGTAATTTCAGTTAAATATAATTGTGCTCCGATAAATTCTCCCATAGATGTCATACCTTGAACAATACGACATATTGTTACTAACCATGAAGCCATAATCCCTATTTGAGCATAAGTTGGCAAAATCGCCATAACAAAGCATGAAAATGCCATAAGTAAAGTTGTTATAATAACAGTTGCTTTTCGTCCTATATTGTCTCCAATATAACCGAATATTAACGCGCCAAACGGCCTTAATAAATATGTGGAACAAAAGGCAAATGCTGTAAGCAAAGAAGCTGTAAAAGGATCTGTTTTAGGAAAAAACAATTCATTAAGAAGAACCGCCATATGGACGTATAGCATTAAATCAAAATATTCTAGAAATGTTCCTATAGATAAAAGCCCTATAGCCTCTTTTTGTTCTCTTGTAAGTTTATGTTGCTCTAATACGTTCATAATTTTATAAATTTAAAGTAATTTAAGGTAAGCTTTTATTCAATATAGCTATATGATTTTGTGCTTGCTTTATAAAAAGGTCTTTGTGGTCAAGCAATCCTATATCTATTTGGTATTCATTAGTACACACCTAATCTATGTATTAAGTTTAAGCCTATTTCTTTCCTAACATCAACAAACCTAATCTTTCAAGATGAAGTAATTTTATAGTCTTTTATCGTACTTATAACTGAAAAGTATTAAATTAGACTTAATTTTATGGTCTTGACAAATAAATAATAACCTAAAGTTTAAAAATTATATATAGAGAAAATATAATGAAGCTCTGATTTTGTCAAAGAACTATTATGAACTCGTACAAGAAATTTTGTATGTGCATTCTATACCGTTGGTTAATAGAAAAAAGTTATTACAGCTTAGTAAAGAACTTTGCCTAAAAAAGGTTCAAGGTTTTAGATATTCCTTTTCATGGTACTGTTGCAAATAGCCGCAAATAGAAATAAACTAGTCAATACCAATTCAAGATAGACAACCTGACGGGAAAAAATAATAAATTTACTAATCGCCCTGGTCTACGTGAAATGCTTTCATATATATGGTGGAGATACTGTAATCGTTCATAACCAATTTAAAATACAATAAGGAAAAAAGCTTATTGCTTGGAATCCATTTTAGGAAATCTTGTACCTCCGTAGGCTTTCCATTTATAATCAAGTTCTTTTGCTTCGTCCTCTGAGTA
>CAMCTQ010000146.1 GCA_945878545.1 Rickettsia typhi | reverse complement strand
TTCGAACAAGCATTGATATGGCAGGAGTAGGTATTGGACCAACCAATACTATGTTTGCACCCATTGAAATGAATCCAGAAGTTAGGGCAAATTCAAGCATATAACCAGATAGCCTGGTATCCTTCCCTATAACTATAGTTGGTTTTTTTCCTAAAAAATCACAAGCTAGAGAAGTTGCTCTAGCTAATTTTATCATAATTTTAGGTGTGATAGTACCAGTATTACTTCTACCTCTTATTCCATCTGTACCAAAATATTTCCTTTGCATAATATATAATCCTTGTCTAAAATGCTATACTTCTACATTCTTTCGGGTAAATAATAAAGTTGTTTTTATGAATAACAAAATTTTTTTTGTAAACACCAAACACGGGAATCATCTTGTAGCATCAAAGACAATAAAAGAATTTGCGTTAGAGTATGTGGATTCTATAAAAATAGACGGAGATATTGTTATACTCGTTAGATCTGATCTGATTGGACTAACCAACAAAATGATTAAAAAATTTATAAATAAAAAGGCAGAACAAGAGATTTTAATTGGAGTATTAGATTCCACTCCATGTATAGCCCTGATCAATTCCAGCTTACTAAATAAATTTTTCCCAGATATCAACTCATTTTATCATAATATAAAACAAGAATGGATAACTTTCAGTCTAGCGCATGATATGCTTAAATTATTAAATACTACCGTCAAAATTGCTTCTTTTAATGAGGAAGTACAAAATAAATTACGACAAAATGCAATTGACACGGGGGTATATTTACAAGACTCATCTACTACCTATTTATCGCATGACACTAGGTTTGGTAGTGGAGTCATAATTGAACCGAATGTTTATATCGGTGCAAATGTTAAACTACATGACTATGTTCACATTAAAGCTTTTTCCTATTTAGAAGGAGCGGAAATAGAAACTAGGGCAGAAATAGGACCATTTGCCAGAATAAGGGGCAATAGTAGGATTGGAACTAAAGTCAAAATAGGAAATTTCGTCGAGATCAAAAACACTGAACTTGCCTCTGGTACCAAGGCCTCTCATCTTTCGTATATAGGAGATTCCAAAATAGGTAAAAATGTTAATATCGGCGCTGGTGTTATTACTTGTAATTATGATGGTTTTAAAAAACACAGCACAATAATTAAGGATAATAGTTTTATTGGATCAAATAGTTCTTTAATTGCTCCTCTTACTATAGGTAGTAATTCTTTGATAGGCGCAGGTTCTTTTATCAATAAAGATGTTCCGGATAATACATTTGCGCAAGGTAGAACAAAACAAATTATGAAAAACAATAGAAACATAGGGAAATAAATATGTGCGGTATTATAGCTGGAATTACTACAAGTAAAATATTACCAATTTTAGTGAGTGGCCTAGAGCAATTAGAATATAGAGGCTATGATAGTGCAGGACTTGCTGTCATTCTTGACGGCAAAATAAATGTAGTTAAAGCTACAGGAAAAGTTGCTGCGCTAAAAAGCCTATTACCCAAAGAGGGATTTGATAGTCAAATAGGTATCGGCCATACAAGATGGGCAACTCATGGTGTTCCAAATGTTATAAATGCTCATCCACATGCAACTGATAGAGTTGCTGTAGTTCATAATGGGATTATTGAAAACTATAAAGAGTTAAAGCAAGAACTGCAGAATCGTGGCTACCAATTTAAATCAGAGACAGACACAGAAGTAATCACAAACTTGCTGGATTATTATATTTCTATCAATAACGATCCAAAAGATGCCTCTATGAAAACTATAGACAGATTAGACGGCTCATTCTCTGTAGTATTTATGTTTAAGGATGCTAAACTTCTTTTTGCTACTTCGAGAAAAACCTCACTAATACTAGGTCTAGCAGAAAATGCTATTTACATTGCTTCGGACGTGGTGGCTTTTGGTAATAAGGTCAGTAATGTAGTGTATTTGGAAGATGGTGACAGAGTATTAGCTGAACTTGATTCATACTCGATTTTCAATCAAGATAATAAACCACTTCTGAGACCCTTAAGTAAATCTTTGCTCTCAGAAGAGGTAACCAAAAACGATTTCCCTCATTTTATGCTCAAAGAAATTTACCAGCAGCCAGTGGTCTTGGAGCAAACTATCAAAAGATACTTAATAGGAAATGAGTTAGATAAAATAAAAATTGACTGGAGAAAAATTGATAACATCAAAATCTTGGCATGTGGTACAGCTTATTATTCAGGATTAGTTGCCAAATATTGGCTTGAAGAATTGACAAATATTGTTGTTGATATCGAAGTAGCTTCCGAATTTAGATACCGGACGACTGCTGTGAAAAAAAACGAAGTCACAATTGTCATTTCACAATCTGGAGAAACTTTAGATACTCTTGAGGCTTTAAGAAAAGCTAAATCTTATGGGCAGAAAACAATAGCTATCTTGAATACAGAGAATAGTTCTATTGGTCGAATAGCAGATTATATATTGCCAATAATGGTTGGCCCAGAAATAGGAGTTGCTTCTACCAAAGCTTTTCTTGGCCAATTAATGGCAATTGCTGCTATTGGATTAGATATTGGATTAAAAAGAGGTAATATTACCGAGTCAAGATTTGAGGAGTTAAATGATCTATTGCATACAGTACCAAATTTAATCATGGAAATTTTATCTAAATCAGAAGATATAAAAAATGTAGCTACGAAGATTAAAGATTCCAACAGCGTATTATTCATTGGCAGAGGCAATTTATATCCAATTGCTATGGAGGGCGCTTTAAAATTAAAAGAATTATCTTATATCCACGCAGAAGGCTATCCAGGAGGAGAGTTAAAACACGGCCCAATTTCTTTAATCGATAGTAATATGCCAATTATTGCTTTAATGCCAGAGGGTACTTTATTTGAAAAAATGTTTTCCAATTTACAAGAGCTCGGGGCTAGAGGGGGAAAAATACTAACTATTGTTGGTCAGAATAATGCAAATAAAGTAGCTGATTCATCCTCATGGATGATACGGGTACCGGACTGCGACGAATTTATTGCTCCTATGATTTATGCTATTCCTTTGCAGTTATTAGCTTATTACACTGCTCTTTTAAAAGGAAATGACATAGACCAGCCGCGCAACTTGGCTAAAAGTGTAACAGTGGAATAAGGTCGGGGGAGAATTAAATCGACTGCGAAGACATTGAAAGCTGATTTTTTGATCATTTTTAGAGTGCGAACTCATAGCATGTAA
>CAMCTQ010000145.1 GCA_945878545.1 Rickettsia typhi | reverse complement strand
TATGTGTTTAATTTACTTAGTTTTAAAGGAGGATTAGGTCTTCATAATGGAAAATGTTATTTATTTTTTTGCAGTTCTGGTACTAGCAACCGGACTTTTTATAATGTTAACAAGCGATAATTACTTACGTAAAATCATTGGCCTTGGAGTATTCCAAAGCTCTGTACTACTTTTTTATATAGCACTTGGAAAAATGAACACGGGCATTTTGCCAATTGATATTTGTGCAAAATTAAGCAACTGCCCTTATAATTTCTCAAGCCCACTACCCCATGTTCTTATGCTTACAGCAATTGTAGTAGGATTTGCTACTATGTCAGTTGGTCTTGCTTTAATATATCAAATCCATAAAGAATACGGCAGCATATTAGAGAGCGATATAAACGAAAGGAAAGGTAATAAATGACCTTAGTTAAGCATATACCTGCTCTGCAAGTTCTAATACCTTTTTTTGCAGCCTTATTTTGTACCCTGACCTTCCATAAATTCACCTCCTGGATTATAGCAACTGTTGCTATTGCTTTAAATCTGGCGATTGGGCTTTATGCAACATCTTTACTACAAGACCCTATGGTTTATGCCTTTGGTAACTGGCACGCGCCAATTGGTATAGAGTATCGCCTAGATTATTTAAACCAACCAATAATAATATATGTGAATGGAGTATTGTTATTTTTTCTGGTTTTTGGCAAACAACTCATTAACAAAACAATTACTAGATATATTGATGATAAAAAACACCACATGTTCTATAGTTTGCTCTTATTTGCTCATGCTGGATATCTTGGAGTACTTAGTACCAACGATTTATTTAACCTTTATGTGTTTATTGAAATTTCATCCTTAGCAACTTACGTTCTAGTATCCAAGGGAAATAATCCAAAAGCCCTCGTCGGAGCATTTGATTATTTAATACTTGGTACAATTGGCGCAACCCTAATACTCATATCTATTGGCTTCTTCTTTTCTATTACTGGTAGTCTTAACATTACAGATATTTCCAATATCTTAAAAGATAATTTTAGTTCCGCACGGGTAGCTTCAGGGGGATTAAACATTTTACTAACAGCTATAGTATTCTTCTTGACTGGAGCAATCTTAAAAATGGCATTTTTTCCACTACATTTTTGGATGATTAGAGCATATTGTGCTTCTGCTCCCTTCATTCTTACTTATATTGCTGCTATTTCTAGTTTACTTGGCGTGTATATGATAATGCGTTTTATGTATTTTACTATCGAAGCCGAGCTCATATACATACCACTCTCTATAATCTTGCGATCCATGGCAATTATTGCCATAATTAGCTGTTCTTACTTAGCTCTAAAATCCAAAGATATTAAAAGAATTATTATTTATTCTACTGCTCTACAAATTGGATATGTTTTCCTCCTTCTATCAATTAGCGGCGCAAAATCTTTGTTATTTCAATTGCTCATTATTGATAGTATTAATAAAGTTGGTTTGTTTACACTACTGACTCATATCCAAAATAAAACAAATGATCTTAGTGTAGATTCAATGAAGCGAATCCAGAATTCACTTTTGTTTAAATGTCTAGCAGCCTTGATAATTCTCTTTAGTGCTAGCCTGCCGATAACCAGTATGTTTATAGTAAAAGTTAAGATATTTGATCTTTTAATTCAACAAAGTCTGATCTTAGAATTTATTACTGTAGTAGTTGCTTCGGTTTTTGGAGTGTTATATCATCTTAAATTTGCTAAAGCTTTTTTCTTTGGCAGAGAAGAAAACGGCGCTATACAAATAGATACAAACTTATTAGGATTAATTGCTATTGTAGCTATACATATTTTCACGCTACTATATATGAATGAAATCACAGAAATGATTGGTTACAATACTTCTGTGACTATAGCAAAGAGAGTTGGATTGTAATATGTTAATTTTAAAATGAAGTTCACGGAGCCTATGTTTTATAGGTGAGCAAACTGAATTTTGCAAAAATGGCATATTACAATCCAACTGTCAAAGCTATACAGGTTAAAAACAAACATAAGTTAAATAATGACCAGCCCTGCGCCTTTAAATTTTTTAGTTATTTCTACCATACTTCTTGGTATGATCAACCTTGTTGCACCTTTTTTTACAAGAGAAGATAGCAAAATCAGAAGTTTTTTTTCGCTAAGCATAAGTTTCTTCTTCTTGATTAATGTAGTGCTTATTGATTATTTATTTATTCAATCTGTTGAAATAAAATTTACTTTGTTAAATATCGGCAAATATTCTATAGCTTTTGCCTTGGAACCTCTTGGACTCATCTTCTTAAACATGCTTGCAGTACTTTGGATTCCAGCTCTTTTGTACACAATAAAATTTTTAGCTGCCAATCAATTTATCAATTCCAGTAGATATCTGTTTTTTGTCAATATCTGTATCTTAACAGGCTGCATTATTGCCCTATCTGCAAATTTAATTACCATGTTTATAGGTTATGAAATACTAACATTATGTACAATTCCATTAATAGTTCATCACACTGATAAAAAGACTCTTGCTGGTTTACACAAATATTTAAAAATCTTATTACTAAGTGGAATCATATTATTTTTACCTGGGATAATAGTTGTTTATTCTAAAGTTGGCACTGGCACATTTACAGCTGGTGGATTTATAAGGGATTATTTTTCAGATAGTGCGGCAATTTTTCTATTACTTGCTTTTATATTCGGCATTAGTAAAGCAGCAATTTACCCCCTTCATGGCTGGTTACCGGCTGCTATGGTTGCGTCTTATCCAGTCAGCGCCCTGCTCCATGCCGTAGTTGTCGTAAAGACTGGATTGTTTTGTATATATAAAATTCTTTTTTACGTTTTTGGCCTTCAGTATCTGCAGGTGTTATTCAGTGATTATAATTGGCTTGTAATTTTACCAGCTATCACGATCTTGTATAGCTCCTTGCAAGCATTAAAACACAATGAGATTAAAATGATCTTAGCATACTCAACCATAAACCAATTATCTATCGCATTAATGAGCGCCTTTTTACTGACACCTAAAGGTTTAGCTGCCGCTGTTATCCATATGGTTTCACACTCATTTACAAAAATTTGTATCTTTTACTCTGCTGGTAATTTTTATAGCCTAAATAAAACTTACTACTTAAGTGATCTTGCTGGTATCAAAAATACTATGCCAAAAACCAGCCTAATATTACTAATTTCTAGCCTATCTTTAATTGGCATGCCTCCGCTTGCTGGATTTATAAGTAAATTCTATATAATGCTAGCAGCT
>CAMCTQ010000144.1 GCA_945878545.1 Rickettsia typhi | reverse complement strand
AGCTGATTAGAATGTTTTTCTAACTTTGTTTCTAAACGTTCAAAGAGTGTAAAAGCATCTGCGGTGGAACCGGCGAAGCCAGCAATGATTTTATTATTGCATAACGTACGGAGTTTTCTAGCTGTAGATTTCATTATGTTGTTGCCAAGGGATACTTGGCCATCGGCAACGATTACAACATCATTACCTTTTTTAAGGCAAAGAATAGTAGTTCCTCGAAGTCCTATATTATTGTTTGAATTATTTGACATAAAAATTTTTTCTTTATAAACCTTGTATACGGTAGCAATTTAGTAGATAATTATCAAGGAAGAATTTTACAAGTATAAATAATATGCATTTATATTCCATATATACCGGAAGCGAAAACAAAAATCTTGATCTGATGATAATTAAACAAGGTTTTTCGTTTTGGGCTTTGGTTTTTAACTTTTTTTGGGCTGTTTATCATAAAATGTGGCTAGTTGCTATTCTAATCATGGTGGCTAACTTTATTGTGTTTTCATTTCAGGGCGCAGAAAATATATCTATGATTGAATACCTCAAATATACTATTCAGTTCTTTGCCTTTGGGTTTTTTGCAACAGAACTTAGAGAATTTTATGCAAAAAAGCAGGGAATGGAGCTAGATGACATAATACTAGCTTCTTCTGAGGAGGAGGCGGAATTAAAGTACATGACGAGGACAAGCGCTTATTTTTAACTAACCCAAATTATAGAAAAATATATTATAAATATATGTACGATAAAGAAAACATTTTTGCTAAAATAATCAGAGGTGAAATACCATCTTCAAAGATTTATGAAGATGATTATCTTATTGCTATAAACGATATAAACCCAGTGGCGCCTGTGCATATTTTGGTTATTACAAAAGGAGAATATAAGGATTTTAATGAATTTAGTCAAAAAGCTAAGCCAGAAGAATTGGTGCATTATTTTAAAAAAATAGCTGACATAGCTAAAAATCAAGGAGCAGATGAATATCGAATAGTTAGTAATATTGGTTCTGCGTCTGGTCAAACTGTATTCCATTTCCACACCCATATCATTTCGGGGTCAAGCTTTAATAGATTAATTTGAAACAAATCATAAAAATGAAAAAATATAATGTAGCGGTCATAGGTGCGACAGGTAATGTTGGACGAGAGGTGCTAAACTCGCTTTTCACGAGAAAATTTCCTATAAACAAAATTTTTGCGGCAGCCTCGCCTGAATCAGTTGGCAAATCTGTAAGTTTTGGAGATGATACTATTAAAATATATCAAATGGCAGATCTTGATTTTTCTGAGATTGATTTTGCTTTCTTTTGTGCAGGGTCTAAAGTATCTAAACAATATGCAAAGGTTGCGACAAGTAAGGGATGTACAGTAATTGATAAATCATCTTTATTCAGGCTTGATGACGATGTGCCGTTAGTTGTACCTGAAGCAAATATTTCTGTTCTAAAAAACTTTAAATTTGGTGGTATTATAGCAAACCCAAATTGTTGTACCATCCCTCTTGCAGTTGCTTTAAAACCACTGGACAATGCTGCAAAAATAAAACGCATAGTGATTTCTACTTATCAGTCCGTTTCTGGAGCTGGAAAAGAGGCTATGGACGAATTATATCGTCAGACTAAATCCAAATTTGTTTTTGAGAATTTGCCTCCTCAAGTATTTCCAACTCAAATCGCATTTAATTTGTTTCCCCATATTGGTGAGTTTCAGGCGGATGGAAGCACAGATGAAGAATCTAAAATAGAGAATGAGCTGAAAAAAATTATCGGCAATTATATCAAAGTTAGCGTAACATGCGTGCGAGTTCCCGTTTTTGTTTCACATTGTATGTCAGTTAATGTAGAATTTGAGAATACGATGGATGCAAATGAAGCGGAAGAAATTCTTTCAGAATTAGATGGAATTATTACTTATAGCTGTGATAACGAAGTAAAATATGCGACGCCTGTTGATGTTGTAGAAGAAGATGAAGTATATGTTTCGAGAATAAGGAATGATAATTCATGTAAAAATACTATCAACATGTGGATAACAACCGATAATTTGCGTAAAGGTGCCGCGTTAAATGCGGTTCAAATAGCAGAAGAGTTGATTTAGTGTGAATATAATTAATCATCAGAGAGATTTTTTAAATGTATTTAACAAACGAAAATTTAACCTTTGTCAAAAAAAATGAGTCCTTATTTGTTTCTTTAAAATATTTAGACTTACAAGGCAATTTAAATCAGCTTGACAGCTCGTCTAAAAATATCTTAGCTGATTCTAATAATCATGGTTTCGAAGTAAGTAAAAATATATGTTTATTACCCATTAGCTCTAAGGGGTTTTGCGATCCATTCAGGGCCATGCCAACGACCAGTTTTTTATGTGTTAACCTAGCTGATGATCTAAATATACGAAAATATGCCGGTAAGCTTATTTACGACTTTTCTGCAAATATGGTTGCAACTTTCGAAGCTGAGCTAAAGTTCTGGATAGACTCTCCTGCTCGGGACCATTTTTGGAAGATAGATCCATTTGATCACTATAGCAATCTGAGAAGTGATATTCTTGAGACATTGGAGAAAATTGATATAAAAACTACCATTCACATGCCAGGTAACAAAAAAGGTGAGTGTATTATAGGGTTTAAAGGAGATAATATTATAGATTTAGCTGACAATTTTGTTCTCACAAAATTTGTTATAACTAATGTAGCTGCAAACTATGGGCAGAAGGTACTTTTTAATAAAGATAGGGAGCAGAATTTAAAACTGATACTACTTTGTAATGATAATGATGGTCAGGTATTTTTGGATAGTTTTATTGCTAACCATTCTTTGATATTAGAATATAACGACCTATTGCAAATGAATAATTTAAATTCTAAATCATTGTTAAAAAGAAAACTTTTTAATGATGATTGCAAATTGCAAATAAAGTTAACAACAGGTGATAATTTTATTCCTTATATAAATTTTGCTTTTATTATTCTTTATTTTTCAGAAAGCAAAAATATTATAGAAAGATTAGAAGAAAGAGATTTTATTAGATTTATAAAAAATTATAAGAAAAAATTATTAAAAAAAACTATCCAAAATTAAATTAAATTGTATAATTTAATTTAAGGTAATCAATATCTTACTACTTATTATGAAAAAAAATTTCAATGATACGAAAAAAAAGGATAATCCTTTAAAAATTGCCCTAAGTAAGTGTGAAGCAACATTTAAAATTACATTTATATTTGCTTTTGTAATTAATTTATTAATGCTAG
>CAMCTQ010000143.1 GCA_945878545.1 Rickettsia typhi | reverse complement strand
GGACTATTTAATTGATTACATCGGTCAAGCAAAGTTTCATATACTTCATTGTTTTGTGCACCAATAACGCAAGGAACTCCATCTTTTATAATACCAGCTTTTTCTTTTGCTATTTCTACTAAAGAATTACCAAGATGATGCATATGATCAAAAGAAATTGTTGTAAGGATTGTTAAAATTGGTTTTTCAATAACATTTGTGCAATCAAGCCTACCTCCCATACCGGTTTCTAGAATTAGCAAATCAGCTGGAACAGCTGCAAAAGCTAAGAAAGCAGCAATTGTAGTTCCTTCAAAAAAACTCGGTTCTAAATTGAGTTCTTCGGCTTTAACCCTCACTCTTTCTAATAATTCAAATAAATGATAATCAGAAATATTTTTGCCAGCCAAATTTATTCTTTCATTAAATTCAAGTAAATGAGGGGAAGTATAAGAATGAACTCTATAACCAGCTACTTCAAATATACCTCTTAACATAGCAACGGTTGACCCTTTACCGTTTGTACCGGCAACGTGAATAGTGGGGGGAAGTTTTTTATGAGGTGACCCTAGTGCATCCAGCAAAGTTTGTACTGCTTGCAAATCATCTCTCTTCTCTTTCTGCCAAATAGGCACACGAGGCCAGCTGGGTAAGTTAACCATCTACATTTGTTATTATCTATTTGACAAAATAGTACAAAAACCGCTAAATATAGCAAGTTAAATAATACAATACATGTATCATGATAAATATTACTTTTCCAGATGGATCGAAGAAGCAATTCAAACAAGGAATAACTGGTTCTGAAATAGCATCTAGCATATCAAGTTCTCTTGCTAAAGACGCAATGGTAGTGGAAATTAACGGCCATTTAGCGGATTTATCCTTGCCGATCGAAACTGATAGTGCTCTTAGAATTTTGACCTCAAAGGACCCTGAGGCTCTTGAAATTATCAGACATGATGCTGCGCATATAATAGCAGAAGCTGCTAAAGATTTATTTCCTGATTTGCAAGTCACTATTGGCCCCGCAATTAAAGATGGCTTTTTCTATGATTTTGCTAAATCCACCCCTTTTACTACCGCAGACCTTGAAAAGATTGAAGCAAGAATGCGTGAAATAGTTAAGGAAGATCAGAGGTTTATACGCGAAGAAATGGATAGAGGTGAAGCTATAGAAATGTTCAAAAAAATGGGAGAACATTACAAAGCTGAGATTATCCAGTCAATACCAGAAGGGGAAAAAATTACTTTATATCGTCAAGGAAGATTTGTGGATCTTTGTCGTGGACCACACTGCCCTTCTACTGGAAAAATCAAACATTTCAAACTAATGAAGGTAGCAGGAGCCTACTGGCGTGGAGATAGTAAGAACGAAATGCTACAACGTATTTATGGTACCGCTTGGGCAACTAAGGAGCAACTAGATAACTACTTGCATATGCTTGAAGAAGCAGAAAAAAGAGACCATAGAAAACTTGGCAGAGAACTTGAACTTTTCCATTTACAAGAGGAAGCTCAAGGAATGGTGTTTTGGCATCCAAAAGGTTTTAATATATACCGTACCATTGAATCTTATATAAGAAGAAAGTTACAAAAGAATACGTATGTGGAAGTAAGAACTCCGATGATGCTAGACAAAAAATTCTGGGAAGCTTCTGGTCATTGGGAAAAATTCCGAGAAAATATGTTTGCCATTGAAGAAGATGGCAAGACCCACGCACTAAAACCAATGAATTGTCCTTGCCATGTGCAGATATTCAAGCAAGGCACAAAAAGCTATCGTGATCTCCCCTTACGAATGGCTGAATTTGGCTGCTGCCACCGCAACGAAGCTACAGGAGGTCTCCACGGCTTACTCAGAGTACGCAACTTTGTACAGGATGATGCTCATATCTTTTGTACTGAAGAACAAATTAATAGTGAGACCGTTCTTTTTTGCAGGTTATTAAGAGAAGTCTACAACGATTTTGGCTTTAAGGAAATCAAGGTTAAGTTTTCTGATAGACCAGCAGTTAGAGCGGGCGAAGATCACATCTGGGACAAAGCAGAATCATCTCTTAAAACGGCCATTGAAGAAGCTGGCTTTGCCTATGAAATGAATCCTGGTGAAGGTGCTTTCTATGGACCTAAACTTGAGTTCGTTCTGACCGATGCCGTTGGTAGAGATTGGCAATGTGGTACTCTGCAAGTAGATTTCGTACTTCCAGAACGTCTTGATGCCGAATACATCTCTGCTGGCGGAGAAAAGAAAAGACCAGTGATGCTACACAGAGCAATAATTGGAACTTTCGAAAGATTTATAGGAATCTTGATTGAACAATATGCGGGTCGTTTTCCCCTGTGGCTTGCTCCAGTTCAAATAGCAATCGTTGGTATAACCAATGATCTTGACGATCACATTATTACTTTAAACAAAAGATTTATTGATAATGGTATTAGATCTGAGCTTGACATTTCAAGGGAAAAAGTTAATTATAAAATACGTAATTTTTCTAATCAAAAAGTTCCATTGATTGCTGTTGTTGGAAAAAAAGAGCAAGCAGATGGAACCATAACGATTAGAAGGCTTGGTTCTTCAGAAGAACAAGAAACTCTTTCTGTAGACGAAGTAATTAAAATGATTACTACAGAGAATAAGAAATATTTAGATTAAACTTTCTTACTTTTACTCGAGTAGCTAATTTATAAATAATTTTATAATGGAGAATTTTTATAACAACGTTTAAGAAAAGCAAATTTCCAAATTCTAATAAGGAAATTACGGCCAAAGAAGTAAGGTTAGTTGGCAAAGACGGAGAAATGATAGGTGTCGTTACTCTAGACGAAGCTCTTATGCAATCAAAGGAATTAGGTCTTGACTTAGTTGAGATTTCACCGAATGCTGAGCCGCCAGTTTGCAAAATTCTTGATTTTAGTCGTTATAAATACGACGCTAAAAAAAAGCTGCAAGAAGCTAAGAAAAAACAGAAGAAAACCGCTCTAAAAGAAATGAAATTTAAAGTTAATATCGGACAGGGTGACTTCGATGTTAAGCTTAGAAAAATTCGTGAGTTTCTTGATGAAGGAGATAAAGTAAAAATTTCTTTATGGTTCAAGGGACGTGAAATCATACACAGAGAAAAAGGCGACGAATTATTTAATAAAATCATTGCAAATCTTGAGTCGGTAGCAAAAATTGACTCTGACCCCAAGATGGAAGGAAAACAAATAATTATGGTTGTTAGCCCCCTTGCTTCTATTCAATAAGCCATCACCTTCTATAGTAAATCAACCTCTGAGATGATGTACAAAGAAACCGCACATGGA
>CAMCTQ010000142.1 GCA_945878545.1 Rickettsia typhi | reverse complement strand
TGTTGGTTTTTTAACGATAGATTTTCTGCCATGATAAGGATGATGATAAGCCTCCCCAAGATGCCCTTGATTCAATCACGCTGGAATGGCGTGATTTTTTAAGATTTTTTAGAATAATAAATGAAATCAATGAGATTTGTAGTTTTTCTTTCGGTTCTTTTTGTAGCAATTAAATTTGTATATGCAGAAGTTGATAATGATGGATTTTTTGATAAAACAGTTGTTGATCTTCTGCAGGAAAGAATAAAGGATGATAGGATAACCGTAGAACCGGATTATACTTCGAAAGGCAAGATTAGTAGTGTTCGGATGAGTCAGGACAAGATTAAAGCCATAAAACTTGAAAAGTTTGATGCTAAATCTTCAAGTTTTGTACTAAACATATCATATCTTGACGGGCACTCAGATTCTTTACCAGGAAAATATGTTTCTTACGTTGAAGTGCCAGTTGCAGCAAGATATATAAAGTTTGGTGAAATAATACAATCTAGTGATTTAAATAATTTAAAAGTAAAACTGGATACAATTAAAAACTCTGATATAAATAGTACTCTTGACGTAGTGGGGATGCAAGCGAAGAGGTATATTGCTGCTGGTTCTGTAATTAAAAGAGCTGATGTAGCAAATCCGCCAGTGATAAAAAATAATGATCCTGTTAATATAATCTATTCTTCTGGGTCTATAAATTTAAAGACCAGTGGCACAGCTCTTGGCGCTGGTGCGGTAGGTGATATGATAAAGGTTAAGAATGGTACTTCTGGTATTGTTTTACTAGGTCAAATAATAAATAAAAATACAGTTCAAGTTAGTGGTAGCAGTAATGAATAAAAAAATTATATTAATTTTATCTTTCTTTATACTGGCATCTTGTTCAAGCACGGTAGAGCGTTTGAAGAGGGTAGGAAAGGATCCAGAATTAGCAAACATTGAATTACCAGCGATTGAAGAAGATGAAGAAGAGATGGAGCGTCATGAAGCAAGGATAGAGGCACAGCATGCTCATATGCAAAAAACCAATTCTCTGTGGCAGCCTGGATCTACTAAATTTTTTCGTGATAGTAGGGCGTGGAGAGTGGGTGATATTATTACGGTAGTTGTTTCTATACAGGATAATGCGAGCTTAGATAATTCTACACAACAAAAAAGAAACGGCAAAGATACTCTTGGTGTACCTAGTTTATTTGGCAAACAAAAGGCTTTGGCCACAGCTCTTTCATCAAAAGGGGATCCTGCTGCTGAGCTTGTAAGTATATCTTCTAACAGAACTCAAACTGGTAGTGGCGCTATCTCAAGAAAAGAAGCCATAAGTACTGCGATAGCTGCTACAGTTACAAAAATTTTGCCTAGTGGTAATTTAGTAATACAAGGTCACCAGGAAGTAAGAGTTAATGGTGAACTTAGAGAAATTAAGGTTGGAGGTATTATACGTCCGAAAGACATAACAACTGATAATTCAATAAAAACTAATCAGATTGCTGAAGCTCGTATTTCTTATGGTGGAAGAGGAGTTGTTAGTGATGTTCAACAGCCAAGAGTTGGTTCTCAGGTTCTTGATATTATTTCACCGTTTTAATTTTGGTGTGATTATGTGGGCTTGAATCTTTAGATAGATTCTTATGGCTTTGAATGGTTAGTGGTATCAGATATCATTATTCAAAGAATTATAATTTTTCTAAGGGGCTAAAAAACTCTTGAATTATTAGTCCTTTGATTATATATTAGCCAACATTGTAAAATGCTTGCTGGTAGAGCTTATATAGAAATTTAGGAGAGAAAAATGAGTGAAGTATTATCGTTGACAGCCCAGATGAGAGAAGAATTAGGAACTGGTGTATCTAGAGCTCTTAGAAGAAGCGGGATGGTACCTGCTACCATTTATGGTGGTGGAAAGAGTGCTCTGTC
Organism: Rickettsia typhi; assembly: GCA_945878545.1. Classification (GTDB taxonomy): domain Bacteria; phylum Pseudomonadota; class Alphaproteobacteria; order Rickettsiales; family Rickettsiaceae; genus Megaera; species Megaera typhi_A. The sequence goes on along the minus strand of CAMCTQ010000142.1, from coordinate 1,417 downwards.
GATTGCGATTGAAGAAAAAGAATTAACTAAATATTACAGAAGACCGCAGTATATGTCTCAAGTAATCCAATTCGAAATTGGTGGCAAAAAACATAAAGTGTTACCAAAGGATATACAATTGAATCCACTTACAGAAGTGGTGAGTCATGCTGATTTTGTTTTTTTAGAAAGCAAAATACAGAAAATGAAAGTGCCAATTGTTTATTTAAATAATGAAGTTAGTCTTGGTGTTAAGAGAGGCGGTTATTTTAACACTATCAGAAGATTTTTAACTATTCTTTGTCCTGTAGAAAATTTGCCAAGAAAAGTTGAGATTGATACTATTAATATGCCTATCGGCGCGTCAATTAAGGCGAAGGATGCTGTGTTGCCTAAAGGTGCTAAATTAGTCGATAATCCAGAGTTTGTTATTGCTTCTATAGTGGGTAAAAAAGGTAAAGCTGATGCTGAGGAAGAAAAAGCAGCGCCAGGAGCACCAGCAGCAAAGGCGGCTACTAAATAAAAATGTTTTTCATAAATGTTCTTGATTGTTGGGCTCGGAAATCCGGGTGAGCTTTATAAAAAGACAAGACATAATGCTGGTTTTATGGCGGTTGATTTTATATCTAACCGCCATAATTTTATCTGGAGTAGCAAATCTAAATTTAATGCTGATATTACTAGTGGTAATATAGGTGGTCATAAAGTAGTTCTTTGTAAACCTACTACTTTTATGAACTTATCTGGGAAAGCCGTATTATCAGTTATGTCTTATTATAAAATAGAGACTACAAAATTAGTTGTAATTCATGATGATATAGATCTTGACTTTGGCAGGGTAAAATGCAAAGTAGGTGGAGGAGCTGGTGGGCATAACGGGCTAAAATCAATAGATGAAACAATAGGCCCAGATTATTATAGAATTCGGGTAGGTATTGGTAAGCCAGATCGTCAGAGTTCATATGTTTCGGACTACGTACTAAGTAATTTTTCTGATTCAGAAATACTTATTCTCTATAATAAATATGATATTATTTTGCAAAATATAAACTTGTTGTTGTCCTCCAAGTTAGAAGAATTCAGGACTCAAATTTCTAAAGATGTATAGTGAGCTATTAATAACTGCTTCCGTATAGAAAACCCGAATTCTTTTGACGGTTAAGACGGTATCAGAACCAATTTTACTAAATTTCGAAAAAGACTTGTTCATATTTCTTGACCATATTTCATTAACTAAATTAATTCTAATCATGGTTAGATAGTAACTCCAGAGTTACTTTTAACTAAAAATATTAATAGCTTTTTTATATAAAAAAATAATTTAGTTACAAAATAGATATGTTTGAAGAAGTCAAGTAGCCGTCCCTGAGTAATTAGGGATGGCTACTCGACTTGTCGCTAGACAGCCACAGAACCCAAAATTCCATCATAACTCAAT
>CAMCTQ010000141.1 GCA_945878545.1 Rickettsia typhi | reverse complement strand
AGATCTATGTCACCGATGAATGGGATTTGATCCTCATCTACTGGTATACCATATGCTGATGCAACTAGTTCTGATACTGGAGGTTTTTCTGATCCTTTGTCCAGTTTTGAATATTCTTCGACCAGTTTTATGAGAGCAACAGGTAAAGGCAATACCTTTTCTAAAGCTGCATTTATATATATAGAGGCTGCATCTAGGTATATTGAATCTCGGAGACCCCCAATACTTACTTTTTGACCTTGATCATCAGGGAGAACAAGTGGATGAGCCGTACTGTTTAACTTGTTTAACATTTTTTCTTGTCTGCTAGAATCTGATTCACCAAATAAGGTCAAAAAAATGTCTACATAGCTATAATTACCTCTTGAGTCAAACACAGTAGCTAACATCGAATATATAAACTCGTTAATTAGAACGTCTTCATTCCCTTGAGCACCTATGTTTATAACTGCTTTGACGTTCTTCTTAAGGGATTCAAGATCCTTACTATAACAAGCAGCATATATCTTTTTTCCATATAGTTCTTCATCTAGTTCTTCATCTAGTTCTTTATCTAGTTCTTTATCTAGTTCTTCATATTTAGATTTCATTTTTTACCTATTTTTTTATATTAATGTATGGCAGTGCCTAATTGTACCCCAATCATAGTTAATTCATACTAAAGGCAACTTAATATATGTTAATATTAATTAAATTTCAACTACCATTAATTGGTATTGTGGCATTTATGGAATATGATATAGGGTACTTTGATGAGGATTCTTGTAGACTAGAACCTATTGACAACCAGCTTAGCTAAAAATCTTATACTATGTTTTCAGTATAGATCACCGTAAATATGGCTCCTCGGGCCGGATTCGAACCAGCGACCAAACGGTTAACAGCCGTTTGCTCTACCACTGAGCTACCGAGGAATAACGAAATCACAAGAAAAACTACCTTGAAAAAGCTATCTTTTAGATATAAATGATTAGCTCCACCTCTTATAACAAAAGTTTGTTACCCGGTCTAGAGTTTTTTTTGAATTCATATAATTATTTTGCTTATTGGAAAGAATGAGGCTCTGTCGCATCTGTTGTTAATGAATAGAGAGCGCATGGTAAAACGGATAAAAATTAGTACAATACCACTTCGTATTTCACCAACATTGCTTAAACCTTTCAAAGGATTTTGCTCTAGCTCGATTTACAAATGTGACAGAACTGATTTTTGTTATTATTCCTCTGGTGTTTCTTTGATTATCGCTTCTTCTGCAGTAGAGAGTTTGTTTTTAGATTTCTTTTCCACTTTGTCTTGCCCAGTAGGTTTTGATAAATTGAAGTGAGGGGGGACCTCGAGCGGTTTTGCTTTTGTTACTTGAAACTCATCAGGCATATTTTCAGTTAGCCCTAGGGTCTTTTTAGTTGCTTTGCATGAGGACAGCAGCAAAATTGCTGTAATGGTGTATAATATTTGTTTCATATATTGTTACCTAGTTAATTGACCAACGGATTTCTTTCGAAGAGTTGTTATAGAAGGTCTTCGAAAGAAATCTAGTATTCTTAAGATTCTCCCGATAATAATGATGATTTTACTTTTGAGCAAGGGGTTTTTTACAGAAAAAATGGTCGTAAATAAATAAAGCTGCCCCTATCGAAATGAAACTATCAGCAAGGTTGAAAGCAGGGAAATAAAATTCTTGATAATTGAAATAAATAAAATCAAAAACTGCGCCTCGAATTATTCTGTCTGCTAGATTCCCAATAGCCCCGCCAATAATAAGGTTCAGTCCATAAATGGATAGTTTTGATCCAGATTTCACTAGCATATTGATTAAATATATTACGATAAAGCTATTTAAGACAAGTAATACATAGTTGCTATATTGGTAGTATTGTTTAAAAAGGCCAAAACTAATACCGTAATTCCAAGCATAAACAAAGTCGAGAAACGGGAGTACTTCAAGGATAAAATTAGGCTTAGTTTTAAGATATGAAATCAGATAAGTCTTGCTTAGCTGGTCAAGTGCAACCAATATTAATAAACTTGATGAATATCTTGTAAATTTGTTCATTCTAGGTGTTTACTTAACTAAATGTGAATAGGTCAAACTGTTCTTTATATAAATATATTGAGCTTTTAAAGTGTTTTTAAGCTTATAGCTATTCTATTTAAAGCATTCGTGATTGCAATACAACTAGTAATATCTACAATTTCCCTTTCAGAGAAATGCTTTAGCATTTCATTTTTCAGTTCGTCAATCTTTTCGAAAGAGATATGAGTTATTGATTCACACCACTTTAGAGCTAGAACTTCTTTTTCACTAAATACCTCTTTAGTAGAAACCCAAATTGGTAATAAATCTAACTTTTTTTGAGAAACATTATTCTTTCTAGCATCTGCAATATGTAAATTACAGCAATAAGAACAACCATTTATTTGAGATACCCTAAGTTCAATTAAAGCTCTTAGCGCTTTATCAAGTGGAGATTCATCAAGACTTTCATAAGATTTATATATACACGATATTGTGTACTTAGAGATTTCAGCATAGTTCATTTTTTATTTAATGTAAATTTTTCTTGAGTCCTATATGCAAAGCATTTCATAAGATGTAGCGTAGAGAAAATGTCATGGTGAGTGGCCTCTGGCTTTATTTAAAAATCACCACGAAGCAACGCTAGCAATACTGTGCATGACTGTTATTTTTAAACAATATTCTCTTAAATCCCTCTAAAATAGATCAACTTCTTTTATGTCAGCAGCTGCAATTTCAATATCACCATCAAGTTTTAAATTTAGGCGAGAAATTTGATTTTTAAATTTATTAAACTTAGCAAGTTCCATACCCGTTAACTGGATGCTAGGAGTTGATTTAAAGTTTGCTGGATTAATTTGTTTTCCATTCTCCCTTACTTCAAAATGTAGATGAGAGCCTGTAACATTTCCGCTTGTGCCGACAAAAGCAATAGTATCTCCCTGCCTAACACTTGTTCCTTTTTTTAAGCCGTTTGCAAATTTAGAAGCATGAGCATAGGCAGTAGAGAGATTAGTATTATGTTTTATTACTACTATACGACCATATCCAGAAACCCATCCTATGAACTCTACTATGCCGCTACCAGCAGCATATATTGGAGTTCCTACGGGTGCTGCAAAGTCTACTCCCTTGTGCATGGCTCCGTAACCATGGACTGGGTGAGTGTCTCTATAGCCAAAAGTTGATGATATTCGCACCACTTTTATTGGTGTTTTCAGCAATGTACCTTTTGTACTCTGTCCTTCCCCTGAAAAGAATTCATATTGTTCTTTTTGACCAGTTGGAGAATATCTGTAGATTGTGTAATCG
>CAMCTQ010000140.1 GCA_945878545.1 Rickettsia typhi | reverse complement strand
AATAAATACTAGCGATTCTCTTGAGGCTTCATCGCCAGTGGTTACAATATCAATTAAATTGCCGTTCTTGTCTCTTTTAGAGAAAACGACAGGATGGAATGTGAAAATAGTTTGGAGGCCCAGTCTAGAAGTTAAGCAATTTAATGAGTCAATGATAAAGGGTCTATTTTCAATGATTATTAATATGGTAATAGCATTGTTGTTCTGGAACTTAACTTTAGAAATTTCAATTTTTCTTTCATTATTTGTTCTTTTTCTAAAAAACTGAAAAGCCTCATCAGTAAAATCACCAAATAGAGATATTTTATCTTTTGATCTGTAATCAACTGGAATATAGGTTAAGAATTTCTGAGCAAATTTTTTGTATAAATCTCCCTTGTCCTTTGCTTTTACAAGGTCAAGTATGTCAGTAGTAAAATCCTCAACAGTACAGTTTAGTGTACTTAAAGATAGATAATTGTTGTTTTGATTACTATTCATATGTAATTTATTATTCCAAATAACTTTAAAATATGCCAATTAACATATAATATAAGAAATGTAAATATCTATCAAGAATTAAGGATGGTTAATGAGTACAATTTTTGCTCAATGTTCAGGAAGTGGGAAATCTGGTGTTGTAGTTTATAGGATATCTGGTCCTAGCAGTATTTCGATTTTAACGAAATTAATTGGTCGTTCTACGGCTTCAATGAACCCCAGAACAATGTATTTTCGCAAGATCTTTAATCCAAATACGGGGGCTCAGATTGATGAAGCAATGGTGGTGTATTTTAATGCAGATTCAAGCTTTACTGGTGAAGAGTCGGTTGAGATACATGCTCATGGCAGTATAGCGGTAATGAAATTGTTAAATCAATCACTTCTTCTTATGGATAATTTAAGACTTGCGGAACCTGGGGAATTCGCCAAAAGAGCATTTTTAAATGATAAATTCGATTTAACAGCAGCCGAGGGTCTTGTTGATCTTATTGACGCAGAAACGGAAGCCCAGCACAAACAAGCTATAAGACAATTAGGAGGAGGGCTGGAAAAAATATATACAAACTGGCGTGTTCAGCTCCTTAAAATCATGTCATTAATCGAGGCCTATATTGATTTTCCTGATGAAGATATTCCGCATGAAATGCTTATTAATATTAAAGATAATATTAATAATTTGTGTCACGAAATATCTAACCATTTAAAGGATAATAATAGAGGAGAGCGCCTGCGGAGCGGACTGAAACTTGCAATAGTTGGCAAACCAAATGTTGGAAAATCAAGTTTAATGAATTGTTTGCTTAAACGAGAAGCCGCAATTGTTTCAAATATTGCTGGTACCACTCGGGATGTCATAGAAGGTCATCTTGATATAGGCGGTTATCCGATTATCATCCAAGATACAGCTGGAATTAGAGAGCATAGCTCTGATAAAATTGAGCAAATTGGGATAAAAAAAGCTAAGGAAGTTTTGGAGCATTCTGATATAAAAATTATTATGTATGATGCTTTGGAATTTAATGTAAAAGATGTTGATCCTTTCGCGGATTTTATTGATGATAATACGATAGTTGTTTTTAATAAGGTAGATGAAATGAGTGCTGTTATTCTAGAAGAGAATAATGACGATAAAAACCAACTCTACATCTCAGTTAAAACTGGAAAAAATATAGATCAGTTAATGGAGCTTGTGCATAGCATTGCCGAGCGAATTGCGAGTCCTTCAGAGAATCCTCAAATTACCAGAGAGCGTCACAGGACCCAATTATCGCAAGCTCTTGAGTCTTTAAGTAGCTTTGATATTGAAAATGATCTAGTCTTAGCAGCTGAAGATATCAGAATGACTATAAGGTATCTTAGTAATATTACTGGTGCTATAACAGTTGATGAGATTTTGGGCGAGATTTTTAGTAGTTTTTGTATTGGGAAATAAAATTTTTACTTGATGCTTGATTTTTATCAGAATATAAACTTAATCATGTTAAATTAAAGTGTTTTATGAAAAAAGTTATTTTACTTACAATATTATTATTTTCTTCTCCAGTTTTTGCTGATCAAATTGCCGATAAGATAGATGATTTAATAGAAAAAACTAATCCAAGTGTTAATATTGGTATTAAAATAAGAAACCTGGTGACTGATACTGTTCTTTATCGCAAAAATACTCATCGTTATTTTACTTTTGCTAGCGGGCTTAAGTTTATTACTCTTACCACTCTTTTTGAAGAATTAGGAGGAGACTATAAATTTGATAGCTCAATATCAAAACTTAATGATGATTATTACTTAGATATTCATGATCCAGAGTTTACTACACAAGATTTGGAGACATTAATTTTATCGCTAAAAAATAAAAATATAAGTTCTATAAAAGGTAATTTTTATATTGTTAATAAAGAATTTTTACTTCCCCCATTAATACGTACAAAAGCTGTAAGTGATACAGTATACTGTAATGGAGGTCCCATTACCAGATTACATATAAATAAGAACTGTTCTAGAGTTAATGTTTTAGCTGCTGAGATTGGTCAAAAAGTTATAGTATCTGATATTGAGTTTGTGCCTTATAAAATAGAAAATACCTTAGTTACTACTCCAGAGACTAATGTGGATTTAATATACACTAGCATTAATGATAACAGATATATCATTTCTGGAACATTAAACAAATCAACTGAATTATTAACAATAGGGGCGGTTACAAATGATAATTTGTATAATGTGCACTTGATACTGGAACATCTTTTACAAAAACATGATATAAAATTAGATGGTAAGATATTATCAGCGAAGTCACCTAACAATTCTGAGTTAATAGCAGTAAAAAATAATTATTTTTTTAGTATTGCTAGTAATGCTATGAAAAAATCAGATAATTTTGTTAGTGATTATCTATTAGCTGAAGCCAGTAGTGTCAATGATGAACTGATAAATGAGATAGGTAACAGGCAAATGGAATGGCGTGACGCTGGTAGATTACTTAAAAAACTGGTTCAAAAACATAAAGGAGTTGATATAAATTCTTCTTTAATCGAAGATGGTTCTGGCCTTTCAAGAGTAAATATTCTAACAGTTTCACAATTTGATAAAATATTACAATCTGTATCTAAAAAACCGAATTTCCCTGAGGTTTTATCTATGCTTGCTGTTCCAGGAGAAGAGGGTACTTTAAAAAATAGATATGCAAAAAATGTTAAAATATATGCAAAAACTGGTACTTTGACAGGAGTGGTAAGCATTTTAGGTTATTTTTATGACATAAAGGGAGAGTTACATAGTTTTGTTATAGTAATTAATAATATCTATGGCAATGTTGACAAGTTCAGGAAGTTAGAGGATGACATTGT
>CAMCTQ010000139.1 GCA_945878545.1 Rickettsia typhi | reverse complement strand
TAAAATTACTAAAAATAGAAACGCAGAAAGAAAAAGATTTATTAATGTTGCTAAAATCAAAACGATTAGAGATAGCAAAAGCGCAAAATGTTCCACCATATGTAGTATTTCATGATAAAACATTAGTAGAAATGATTAAAGTAAAGCCTATGTCAATTGATGAAATATCTGAAATAACGGGGATTGGTGAGGCTAAAATTAAGCGTTATGGCCAAGCCTTTTTAGATGTATTGCTCAATTACTTTAACGCAAACTGAACTATGTTTAATAGGGAACTATAAACTAATAGGGTAGGGCGGTATAAAGAAAGTAGGTATATTTATACTTCTCAAAATTTATTATTTGTATTACATACTAGTGCTCACCTTTGACTTTATTGCACTATGACAGTTCAATCTAGATCATTAGATTTATTTGTATTATAAAACTTTAAAGTTAAAATGTGTAACTCACCCATTTATTTTATATTTTTAGCTGATGAAATTTGTTAAAACTTATATAATATTATCGATAATTATATCTAGCATAAATTTTTCTATGGCAAAAAGTACTTATAACTTAAGCGAACTACAAAAAAATATAATTTTTCAAAATGGTACAGAAAGAGCGTTTGATAATGAGTATTGGGATAATAAACAAGATGGCATTTATATTGATATAATAGATAGTAAAGCGCTTTTTTCTTCAAAAGATAAGTTTGATTCAGGAACCGGTTGGCCAAGTTTTACTGGTCCAATTGATACTGAAGCAATAAAAGAGAAATTAGACAATTCTCACAGCATGATTAGAACTGAAGTCAGAGCAAAAGATTCTGATATACATTTAGGACATGTTTTTAATGACGGACCAAAAAATAAAGGAGGAATGCGTTATTGCATTAACTCTGCTTCCTTAAAATTCATTCCTAAAGAAGACATGAAAAAAGAAGGATATGAAAAATATCTAAGCAGCTTTGAGGATAAAAATAGTACTCAATATCAAAAAGCAATCATTGCTGGTGGTTGTTTTTGGGGAATGGAAGGGTTGTTTTCCAAGTTAGATGGAGTAGTTGATGTAGTAAATGGTTATACTGGTGGGAAGACAGTAAATCCTACCTATGAAATAATTAGTACAGGTATGAGCAATCATGCAGAAGCGGTAGAAATTATTTTTGATCCTAAAAAAACTTCTTATGATAAAATCCTAAGATTTTTTTTCAAAATTCACGATCCAACAGCATTAAACAAACAAGGTAATGATATAGGTACACAATATCGAAGTGCAATTTTTTACCTAAATAAAGAACAAAAGAAAGTAGCTGACGAACTAATTAATAGTGCAAATAAATCAGGAGTTTTTCCAGGGAGAATTGTAACCATGTTAGAAAAATTTGATATATTTTACAAAGCAGAAGAATATCACCAAGACTATCTCAAGAAGAACCCTAAAGGATATACATGTCATAGAGTTAGAGAAGACTGGATATTTTAAAAAAGTGTAAATTATAAATTCCATGTTTAAAATTAACCTGCAACTAACCCCAATATCTATCTTCTTCATCTAAAGATTGAATTGTAGTATCATCAGAAAAGCAATGTCTATCATCAGCTGCAGTAGCGATTTTATGAAGTAACTCATACATTGAATCATCTAGATCCTTTTTGTTTTTATTAAAGCTGGACGTTATAAATATCATTATGTTTATGGTGAAGATATTATGACTGGACTTAAATTTTTATTTAATGCTATGTCTGAAAAGAAAAAACCAGGTTTTCCCTTTCAAGGAATTCCAAAAAATATTTATACAGATAACGGTCCAGTTGCTAAAAGTAATATCTTCAAGAGAGTCATGGCTTATCTTAATATCGAAGTATTAACTCATTTGCCCAAAGATAGTGATGGTAGAAGAAAAACTGCCAGATCCAAAGGTAAAGTTGAAAGACCATTTCGTACTATCAAGGAATCGCTAGAGACTTTTTATCATTTTCACCGACCAAAAACTTTAGAAGAGGCAAACCAGTGGCTAATCCATTACCTAGAACGTTATAATCAGGAAAAACATCGTTATGAAACTCATTCTCGTCTTGAAGATTGGAGAAAGAATTTACCAGTAGAAGGTTTTAGAGCTATGTGCGATTGGGAACGTTTTACCAGTTTAGCTCGTGATCCTGAGGTCAGGAAAGTAGGAAGTGATGCATGCGTGACAGTTAATGGTACTAAATATCAATTATCTAATGAATTGGCTGGTTTTACCGTAACATTGTTGTGGGGATTATTTGATAATGAATTACACGCAGAATATGAAGGTAATAAATATGGTCCATTTTACCCTAGTGAAGGACCTATTCCCTTTGGTCAATATCGTAGTTTTAAAAAGAGTAATAGAGAAAAGAAAGCTGATAAAATTGAAATTTTAGCAAAAAATATTTCTATTTCTAAAGCTGTATTAACTGGTGATAGTAACGTTGTACAATTGATTAATTATGCTAATTTGGTAGCGGAAAAACAAAATTCAGTACCATTTACTCTGCCAGATAATTACGAAGCAACATTATTTAAAAATACTATAGAAGCTAAAACTGCTATTGCTAATTGGCTTGGTTTTCCACTTGGTAGACTAATGCCAAAACAAATAGAAAAAATCAATGAAATTGTAGCAGAGAGCTTGGATAAGAAGGTTGTGATGGCAAAGATCAAGCAATTATTTGCACTAAAATTAATAAAAATTTGAAGGAATAAACTAATGGATATTTGCAGTAAGAAATATTATGAATTGAAGCAGGAACTTGATCAATGTGATTATTTTGAATGTGAAAATTATCAGAATATGCTGCTGAATATCAAAGCAGCTCTTAAATCAAGTGGTATTATTGCTTTAACTGGTATAGTTGGTATAGGTAAAACTGTTACTTTGAGAAAGATTCAACAAGCAGTAAAAGAAGAAAATAAAATTTTAGTATCTAAGTCTCTTGCTGATAAAAGACAAGTAAATATTAACACCCTCTATACTGCTCTATTTGCAGATTTAGCAACAAGAAAAGATGGTAATTTGCCAACACAAGCAGAAAAACGTGAACGTAAACTACAAATGTTAGTGAAAGAAATAAATAAACCAATCGCTTTATTTATTGATGAAGCCCATGACTTACATCCACGCACTTTAGTTAGCTTAAAGCACATAATTGAGACAGTACAGGATGTGAATGGAACTCTTTCAATATTAGTTGTTGGACATCCTAAGTTAGCAAATGATCTTCGTAATCCTGCTTTAGAGGAAATTGGTGCACGTGCTAAATTATTTGAATTGCAATCATTAGGTACTAATAGTGTTAAATTTATTGAATGGTTATTAGGTAAAGCGCTCAACGATGGTATAAAACCTAAAGACATTAT
>CAMCTQ010000138.1 GCA_945878545.1 Rickettsia typhi | reverse complement strand
CCAAAGTCACCATATAAGGCGCGATAAACAACAAATTCTTCTAGGGTTTCTGAGTGCCTGGAGATTCCTAGGACCTGATAATGTTGACCTTTATAATGTTGATAAGTACCAGAAACTAAAACTGTAGAAGCCATAAAAACCTACTAATTATTATTTGCGAGCATATTTCCTGACAAGATTTGGAGCGATTTTAGCAAACGGTATACTAAAAGCAATAATCATCCATTTTATTTGAGATAAAAATTCTGGGAAAGTAGAGAATATTTGCATTGAAAATAGAGCTTCTGTTATTAGTATGCTGCTAAAGCAGGCAATGGTAGATAACAACTTGTCTAATATTTTTTCAGGAGCTTGGTTTTTAGTAAAGACTTTCTCGGATATCGTAATTCCAATTAATCCATAATAGGCCATCCATAAATGTTCTGGGATTTGGGTATATCTAATGCCAATATAGATCATCATAACAGTGGCGATTATAAAAACAGTTTTTGCTAAAATAGCCCGATTTATTTGCAATATCTTGTAATATGATGTTACCAATAATAAAGCAAAGAAAGCAGCTCCTAAAATATCATAATAATTATGATAGCCACAATGTACCAAACTGAAGGCAATACCAAAAAGCACTATTATTATTGATATTCTGTAGAATAAATTTTGTGTATGCAATAAGATCCATCCATATAACACAGCTGAAGACATCATATGTCCACTTGGGAAAGCAAATCCTTTTTTGTTAAGAAGTGGTGATAAAGGAATCTGAAAAGTAATTTTAAGGGCAGAATTAAATATAATACTGAGCAATATTAAACATATAGCATTGAAAAATAAATTTCTATCTAACCATATGTACCCTATTATAACAAAGGGGATGATAACCGTGTCGTGACTAAAGCTTAAAAAGAAACTTGTGACAATATCTGTCATATAACGCTTGTAGATATATTTCTAGTTATTTAGATTAAAACTTGGTATCAATATATACAATTTGAAAAAATAAGCACAAGTTTTAAGGTACTCTTTTCTTTAACAAAATATACTTACAGAGCTAAAATGTTGTAATTAGTAGTATTTGGATAGTTTATCGTGCTGGGAATTGTTTTTCTTATTGTAATTTTTTGCCTAGCTGGTATAAAAATTTATTGTTTTTAGAATATGTAATTGAATCTTGCCTTGGAGCTTGGTTTATTTTTTTATAAGAGGAGTTTTGTGAATAGAGTTATAAAATTAGTTTTTTTATCTATATCTTTGTTTGTTTTTTCAAATGCTGTTGCAGATGGGAGAATCAGTAAAATTATTGTGGATGGAAATCAAAGAATTGAAACATCGACAATCAAGGAATATAGTGGTTTTCATGAGGGGCAGCAATTTTCTTTGGAGGCTCAAAATGATGCGATTAAGAATTTATATGCAACTTCTCTGTTTGAAGATATTTCAATTAATTTTGAAAATGGGATTTTAAAAGTTATTGTAAAGGAAACATCTTTTGTTAGTAAGGTAACCTTTGTTGGTAATTCCAAGATAAAATCTGCTATGCTTGCAAACGAAATATCAACTGTTGCGGGCGAATCTTTGAGAAAAGCAAAGCTTAGGGCTGATATCGAAAAAATCAAGGAAATGTATAAACGTTCGGGCAGATTTTCAGTGGATGTTAAGTCGAAAATCGAGGATCAAGGAAATAATGCAGTTAAGGTTATTTTTCAAATAACTGAAGGGCCAAAAACAGGTGTAAAATCTATTTATTTTGCTGGTAACGCAAATTATTCTAACTCAGAACTAAGATCTCTTATTATGACTAGGGAATCTAAGTGGTTCAGGTTTTTAGAGACTAATGACACTTATGATCCTGATAGAATAGAGTATGATAAACACTTACTTACTAAATTTTATAACTCGGTAGGATTCGCTGATTTTAGTGTGATTTCTGTCACGGCTGATTTGCTGCCTACTAAAGAAGGTTTTATCCTAACTTACTCAATTGATGAAGGTGATAAATATCAATTTGGTGATATTACCATCAATAATAAATTAAAAAACGTGGAAACGTCGGAAGTTGAGAAGTTTATTTCCCAGAGAAAGGGTGAAACCTTTAATCTTGGTGCTATGGAATCTATTTCTGAAAAAATATCAAATTATTTGGGAAGTCGTGGGTATCCACAAGTTGAGGTTTATCCTGATATCAAGCCGCATAGAGGGGCTAAGATAGTAGATGTCGTGATTGTGGTTGATCAGGCTGACAAGATTTTTATTAACAAGATCAATATAGAAGGGAACCTTAAAACAGAGGATCATGTTATTAGACGTCAGCTAAAAATTGCAGAGGGTGATATTTACAATCGTACTAAGATTGAGAGGGGTGAGCAGAATATTCGTAATTTAGACTATTTTGACAAATTATTGTTAAAGATAGCTCCTACTAGCAAAAGAGATAGGTATGATATTAATATTGATGTGGAAGAGAAGTCTACTTCATCTATAGGCCTGGATCTTGGATATAACACAGCTGGTGGGCCATTTGGACGTATATCATTTTTAGAAAGGAATCTTCTTGGTACTGGTAAATATTTAAGTGCTGGCGTTCAAGCTGGTAAAAGAAGTACTAGCTATTATGGTGGTGTTACGGACCCTAATTTCTTAGACAGGGATCTGACGCTTGGTGTGAATCTGTTTAAAAATCAAGATGGTCGTGGTAGTGGTTTTGGTAATGGTGAACAGAATTATGCTAAGACTTCCATAGGAGCAAGAACTTCTATTGGTTATGACATAACAGATGATTTATCGCATGAAATTGACTATTTAATCAAACAAGATAAATTAAGTGGCGCAGCTAACTCTGCTTCAAGATTTATTGTTGAGCAAATGGGTAAATTTACGACTTCTGCTATTGGTCAAAGTTTAACTTATGACAGAACTGATAGTAGAGTATTACCAAAAAATGGTTATTTAATAGTTGGAAGCCAAGAATTTGCAGGTGTTGGTGGTAATACAAAATATTTAAAACATGAGCTTGATGGAAAATATTTTAAATCATTTGTTGAAAATAAATATACGGTAAAGTTAGCTGCTGCTGCAGGGCATATTAAAGGTGTAAGTGGTAAGAAAGTAAGGATTTCAGATAGGTTTAATTTAGGTGATTATTCGCTCAGAGGTTTTGCTTCTGGTGGTATCGGACCAAGGGATAAGGATACAAAAGAAGGTTTTGGTGGTCAGAAATATTATACTTTATCTTCCGAATTGAATTTTCCAGTTGGGTTGCCAGAAGAATTTAATGTAACAGGTGCTGTTTTTGCTGATGCTGGTTCTTTGTGGGATGCTGACTCCACCTCTTCAACAGATAAAGGGTTTTATCATGATAAAACCCTTAGAGCATCGGTTGGTTTTGGTTTCCTATGGGTAACTAAGATTGCGCCTATTAGGGTAGATTGGGCTTTCCCAG
>CAMCTQ010000137.1 GCA_945878545.1 Rickettsia typhi | reverse complement strand
AAGAGTCTTTTCTTGATCATTTTAGGTTAAAACATATAGTTAAAAATTATTCAGATCACATAGCTGTTCCTATTTATTTTACAGATGATGATGGAGTTGCAAATAAGGTTAATTCTTCCTCCGCCCTATGGATGCGCTCAAAGAGTGATGTTGAGCCAGAACAGTACAAAGAGTTCTATAAAAACGTTTCTTTCTCGCCTGATGATCCTTGGGTTATAATGCATAATAAAAACGAAGGCGTTGTTGAGTTTACTAACTTATTGTTCATACCATCAACTAAAACTTTTGATTTATTTCATCCGGATCGTAGGTGTCGAGTGAAACTATACATAAAAAGAGTTTTTATTACAGATGAGAATATAGACATTGTCCCGCAATATTTGCGTTTTTTGAGAGGGGTAATTGATTCAGAGGATTTACCTCTAAACATTAGTAGAGAAACGCTGCAGCATAATTCTACTATAGAAAAAATTAAAAACTCCGTTACGAAAAGGGTGCTTACTGAATTAAAAAAGAAAAAAGATGAAAATTTGGACGAATATCTTGGTTTCTGGAATAATTTTGGTGGAGTATTAAAAGAAGGATTGTGTGAAGTAACGTCTGATCATGAAAAATTACTAGAAGTTTGTGTCTTTAGAAGTGCTTTGCATGACAAAATGATTAGCTTTGATGAATATCTAGAAAATTGTCAAGGAGAGGACAAAACCATATATTATTTGAGTGGTGAAGATGCCGATAAACTGAAAACTAGTCCTCAGATAGAAGGTTTTTTAAGCAAGGGGATAGATGTACTACTCTTTACTGATACAGTTGATGATTTTTGGGTAAACGTTAATGGCCGTTATAAAGATTCCCAGATTAAGTCTGTTACAAGAGCGGATATAAATCTTGATGAGACTAATGAAGTGAAAAATAACGAAACCAAAAAAGATGGTTTAGTAGAAAATGATGATTTTTCTAATGAAAAACTAATTAGCTATTTTAAACAATCGCTGGGTAGTTTAGTAAAAGATGTAAAAATTTCAAGAAAACTTACTTCAAGCCCTGCTTGTCTTGCGGTGGGGGAGGGAGCTATGGATATACGTATGGAGAGATTTTTAATAGAACAAAAACAATTATCCGCAGCAGCTAGTAAAATCCTAGAAGTGAATCCTAATCATAAGATTGTTAAAAAAATTGTTAGCCAGATAGATAGCCAAGATTATCAAGAAGAAAACAAGAAGCTGGTGCATTTGCTCTTTGATCAAGCTTGTGTTATTGAGGGGCAACCGGTTGAAGATGCTGGAGCATTTGCTAAACGATTAAATTATTTTTTGGAGAAGGTTAATATATAGCCAATTAAAAAAAGCTTATATTCTAAGGCTTTACAGATTTTTGATGCCTCAATTTAGTTAAGGTCTAAAAGTTGATTTTTTATTGACTCTTTGGTTGCGTGAGTTAGATTATAGACTATTGAAGCATAATGTTCATTTTTTAGAGAGTTATTTGATGAGAAAGTTTTACCTAGTAATTTTGTTGTTGTTTTTTAAAATTTCTCTTGCGAGTGCTAACACTCCTTTGCAAGAAAAACTTGAAGACACGATAAAAAACTATCTTTCTAGCCGATTTTTGAATGCTACTTACATGTTCTGTGATAATGACGGAACTATTGTGATGGGAGCGCATGGAATTCGTTCATTAAAGACCCATGAATTATTAAAAGAAAATGAGCAAATGCCTATTGCTTCTATAACTAAGTCCATGACGGCAGCTTCTATATTGAAATTGCAAGATAAAAAGCTGCTTAATGTACAAGATCCAGTTTCTAAGTATTTGACAGCAAAATCTGGTATATGGAATGAGGGCGGAATGCCAGCTTGGGCTGATAAAGTTACTATTCACCATTTACTAACTCATAGCAGTGGCTTACCTGAGTATTTTATGAATATGAAAATAGACATAAAAAAGCCTCATGTAGAAATCAATAAGGACATAGCTAATTTTGCTGCTTCAAGAACTCTTGCTTTTGAGCCTGGTCTTGATCATTCATATAATAATACGAATTTTGTATTACTTGGTTTAATAGTTGAGCAGGTGAGTGGAAAACCTCTAGGGGAATTTTATAATGATGAATTATTTGCCCCTCTTAGTATGAGAGCAACTAGACTTGTTGATCTTGAAGAAGCAATAAAGATGCAAGTTGATCCAGAAAATTCGCCAACTCCAATACGTTATTTTGTAACTCCTACCGGCGGGGAACCTAAGTTTACAGAGGCTAAATCTGAATTTATTATGGTGCCATTTGCTGATGGCGGAGTTATTTCAACTAATCGTGATTTAATTAGTTGGCATAAAGCTTTGCATAATGGTTTCGTGCTTTCTCCGGAATCTTATAAATTAATGATGAAAAAACATTATCAGATAGCTGATAGAAATGGTAGAAAAACATATATGGGTTACGGATTGTTTATTTCAGAACTTTCGGAAAATTGCCATATGTATTATCACGCTGGAAAGGCCCTTGCAATTAGAGGAGAGTCTGGCTATATTACATGTGGAAATTTTTACTATTCCGTTCTTAGTAATGTTATGAATTATATACCAAAAGATATGGTAGATAAAATAGATTTAACAAACCCACGGAATCAGCTAGATATACATTTTTTTGTAGAATCTATACTTAATTCAATAAAATCAAAATAGAGTAGGGAGTATTGTCAAAATATATTAGAGTTCTTGGTATAGAATCTAGCTGTGATGATACAGCTGTTTCGATCATTGACTCTAATCTTCAAATAATTTCTAATGTAATTGTTTCTCAAAAAAATGAGCATGAGATATTTCAGGGTGTAGTGCCTGAGATTGCTGCCAGATCTCATATGAAAAATTTGAAAAAAGCCATGGAAGTTGCTTTGTCACAAGCTAAAATGAATATCAAAGAATTAGATGTAATATCTGCAACATGTGGTCCTGGTCTTATTGGCGGTGTTATTGTTGGCGCTATGTTTGCAAAAACAATAGCTAGTGTCCTTGCCAAACCTTTTATAGCCGTAAATCATCTTGAAGGTCATGCTTTAACTGCCAGATTAACTAATCAAATAGAGTATCCTTATTTACTTTTGCTTGCTAGTGGCGGGCATTGTCAATATGTTGCTGTATTAGCTCTTGGGAAATATAAAATTCTGGGGCAGACTTTAGATGATGCAATGGGAGAAGCCTTTGACAAAGTTGCTAAAATGATGAATCTTGGTTTTCCGGGAGGGCCAGAAATTGAAAAAAAAGCATTATTAGGTGATGAAAATCGTTTTTTATTTCCTCTTCCAATGATCGATCGCAAAAATTGTGATATGTCATTTTCTGGTTTAAAAACAGCTGTAAGATTAACAATAGAGAGATTACCTAATTTCTCTGAGCAAGATATTTGTGATGTTGCTGCGAGTTTTCAAAAAGCAATTAGTAATATTATT
>CAMCTQ010000136.1 GCA_945878545.1 Rickettsia typhi | reverse complement strand
GGATATACAGTTATCTGAGATTTCTGGTCTAGATTTAATAATTGCTTTAAAGAAAAACCCTAAAACAAAAAAAATACCTATTATAGCTATAACTGCATTTGCTATGAAAAACGATGAAATAAGAATTTCAGAATCCGGCTGTGATTTATACCTTTCAAAGCCAGTGTCTATTGACAATTTTTTTCTTTCGGTAGAAAGATTTATAGGGAATACTAATTAATATTATTATTTAAATATCATGACCGCAACAGTATTAATAGTAGACGATTTAGAGCCAAATGTTAAGTTACTAGAAGCTAAATTATTGGCAGAATACTATACTGTGTTTACTGCAAATAATGGATCTACGGCGCTTGAAGTTTTAGCGCAAAACAAGATAGATATCGTCTTACTTGATGTTATGATGCCAGGAATGGATGGATTTGAGACATGCAAGAAGATAAAGGAAAACCCGGAAACGACTCATATACCAGTTGTTATGGTTACAGCTCTTTCTGAACTTGAAGATAGGGTAAAGGGTTTAGAGTCTGGAGCTGATGAGTTTTTAACAAAACCAATTAATGACACTGCTCTTTTTGCCAGGGTGCGATCTTTAGCACGAATGAAAACGGTGATTGATGAGTTAAAGCTTAGAAATACAATTAATGCTGAACTCGGAGCAACGGTTGTAGAATTAAAAGATAATTTTTCAGAAAGCAAAATATTGTTGTTTGATGACGATGTAATTCAGGCAAAAAATGTTAAAGAACAGCTTGCTGATCTTTCTGGACAAGTTAAAGTTTTAGCATCTTTAGATGAAATAGATGCTCTGGGAGTCTTTATTCCGGATCTTGTTATTATAAGTTGTCAGATAGATGCTATAGATCCTCTTCGAATTGCTGTAATGCTTCGTTCAAAACCCAATTTTAAAAATTCGGTGCTGATGATGCTTGCAGAAGAAGAAAATATACCAATGGTTATCAAAGGAATGGAGCTTGGTATTAATGACTATTTTATGTACCCTGTTGACAAAAGTGAACTAAAAGCAAGGGTTAGGACTCAGCTTAGGAGAAAGCAATATCAAGATAACTTACGCACTGAGTTAGAAGAGAGTGTTGATTTGTCTACAAAAGATGGTCTAACTGGTGTGTTTAATAGAAGATATTTTGATATCCATGTTAGGCAGATGGTTCAGAAAAGCCAAGAAACAAAAAAACCAATTTGTATTATGATGTTTGACATGGATCATTTTAAGCAAGTCAATGATACTTATGGCCACCCTGCAGGTGACGCCGTTCTTAAAACCCTGGCAACTGTTTTGAAGTCATCTTTTAGGATTACAGATTTGATTACAAGATATGGCGGGGAGGAATTTATAGTGTTACTCAATAATATTGATTTACAAACATGTCTTCAGGTTGCCGAAAAAACGCGTAGCTTAATAGAAGCAACAGAGTTTGCTATCCCAGCGGAGGTAGGTATAATACATAAAACAACATCGATAGGGGTCGCAGAGTATCATCAAGGTGATACTGTCGAAGAATTTGTCAGTAAAGTTGATAAAGCGTTATACGAAGCAAAAGAAACTGGTAGAAATAAAGTAATTGCTGGTAAATAAGCTTTCATGTATGTATACATTTCATAGGTAGTTGCTCGTCGCTTTACTGATATCGAAAATAAATACAAAATCTTGTAAAAAACTTCTTGACTCTATAGTTACTATATACCTTATCTTGCAAAATAAGGAGGTAAAACGATGACACAATGGTACGTAAAAGACTTAAGCAAATTAACCGGTGTATCGGTGCAAACACTGCATCATTATGACCGTATTGATTTGTTAAAGCCCTCTGTACGTTTATCAAATGGTTATCGCCTGTACTCCGAACAAGATTTATTGAAATTACAACAGATTATCGCTTTAAAATTTTTTGGTTTTGACCTTTCACAAATTAAAGCATTACTCACGGGTAGGGCGGGAGCGCTTGAACATTTTTCAGTTCAAGCCAAATTATTGGAACAAAAAGCTAATACGCTGCTTGGTGCAAGCAAAGCGCTGAAAAGCATTATTTCTGAAGTAAATAACGATAAATTAATTCCTTGGAAAACCATTATTAAACTAATTGAGGTATATCGTATGACTGAGCAACTTGAACATTCTTGGGTTAAAGAAATATTTACACCTGATGAATTAAAGCAATATGTAGCTTTTGAAACTGAGTTAAAAAACAATTCAACCCCAGAGCAGAAAGCTGCATTCGAAAAAAAATGGGATAATTTAGTATCTGAAATTAGCAATAATCTTGACAATGATCCCAAATCAGCAATCGGTATTGATCTTGGAAAAAGGTGCATGTTATGGGTTAATCAAGTATATGGCAAAAAATATGCTCATTTACGCACCAAAAAATTTGAAAAAGGGTTTGGTGAAGGAAGAGGTCTTAAAGAGGCAGGCTTAACACCTGAAATTGTAGTTTGGATGGACAAGGCAATAGATGCCTACTGGAAGGATCGCATTTATGGGATTTTGAATAAAGTGGATTCTTCCGTTTCCGATGAGACAATTTCCAAGCTTTGGAATGAAGTTCTTGATGATATGTATGGAGAAGACAATACACGTAAAAAAGAAATTTATGATATTGCGCTTGCTGATGAAAAAGTGAGTAAAAAAGCAAAAGAGTGGCTAAAACATTGCAAAATTTAGTGGTTATTAATTGCCACCTATTGTAAGTAGGAAGATCATTTGATTGATTTTCTTAACATACAAAAAAACCGGATCATTGTAAAGCAGTGATCCGGTGTTATCTAGATAATATATCCTGTATAAGCTGTATGAGCCAGTTTTGGTAAAGAAATCAATTTATTCTTCATTTACTGGATTTACTCCTGATAATGGAACAATATTATCGTCATCCCCTTGAGCTGTAACAAGAAGGGTTACAGCAAGCAACTCCTCAGGGGTAAGAACCAATGGTAAAACTATCTCGTTAACATCCTCTACTTCTTCTATACTAAAGGATTCTACAGTATCCAGCGTGACCTTGATTAACTCTGCCAACTTTGTATTCTGTAAACCAGCAAGGCAAGTTAAGCTTGTAACAAATAACGAATCCTCATTACTCAATGCTTGAAGAAGATCAACTAAGATATTATGATTCTCAGGTAGACTAAGGTTACTCATTAACTCGCTCAAATAAGAACCAGGCACTTTATATTGAGGATTATTGTCATAAAATTCTATTGTAGCCTTCTTTATCGCCATTTTACCCGAATTGAGATATTGCTTTATAATATCATAAGGTACAAGGTTTATCTCGTCTCCGTATTTGCATTGAAGTAAACCTACTTCCAATAATTGTAAATTCTGCAAATATTCATTCTGAATAGTCGGCACAATTTCAATTAAGGCCGAACCAACCTTGGTACTACAATTATAAATAGCCAGCTCAAGCAACTTATCCTTATCACCAA
>CAMCTQ010000135.1 GCA_945878545.1 Rickettsia typhi | reverse complement strand
TTAATCAAGCTTTAGATAACTTGATTATTAATTCAATTACTTACTGCCCGAAGGGTAAGATTAAGGTGAGGTTGAGGCGGGATGAAAGCGGTGTGCATTTTAGCATTAGTGACGAGGGTCTAGGAATTCCTATAGAAGAGTTATATGACATATTCGCTGAATTTACTGTGAGTTCTAAAACTCATAGTCCTGCTGGTGGTAGAGGAGTGGGCCTTACTTTGTGTAAAAGGGTCATTGAAGTTCATGACGGCACTATTAAAGCCGAAAGTGACGGTAAAAAAGGAGTTAAATTCAGTTTTGATTTACCGGTAAAAACTTCTAAATAAGTTGAGCTAAATTAGTAATGTAAAGATACTACCTGTCCCGCTGTGAACATTTAGCCAGTGGTAAAAACCCTTTATCCCCTTATTCAGGCCTTGTTGCATGGAGAATAAATAAGGAGGGATATAGATAAAGGATGAAATAAAAATTCTTATAACAATTTTATCTTGACGGTGACCTGCATAATGCTTGAAATCTGATTTTGGCTCTATTTATAGATGCCAAACAACTAAAGCATAGCTGCTACAACAACTAATATAAATATTCACCAATTAAATTTGGGATCTGCGCTTGCATCCAGTCTTCATAGACTTCTGTAGCAAAAAATTCTAATAGTTCGCATCTTTCTAAAAAAGAATATTGCAATTTTTGAGCGTAATGGTTACGTGGATTACCATATATACTTTCTTCGCAGTGATTATTTATAAACCGCTCTAAAGTGATGCTTTCTTCATTTATATTTATTACTGTTTTTTTCCTTATTTCATCTAATGTACTGAGTGATTGGGTCAATTTTAGCATTGTTGCAGGAAATTTAAATAAATTTATAAAAGGACTTTTAGATGTCTTTTGAGAAGATACTAGGATTTCGTTATGTAATTGAGGGTAACTTTTTAATGTCTCTAGGTCTTCTTGAACAAAGAAGTGGCAGGTACTAGGACCGTTTTGTCTTTGCTCTGAATTAATCACAATATTTTTACCTAGCGCTTCTAACACTTTAACTTGAATGCTCATTAAAGCTAGATTAGGTGTTACAATATATCCATCGTCTCGTTCATAATAACTACCAGGAGTTTCTGAATACTTCATAGAATCAAATATAAAAAAATATGATTTCCCATCTATATTATAATGACTTACCAAATTACTGTGAGCTCCATCGTAAAACCAAAATTTTTGTGGTGGCAGTTCTGCAACTTGAATCACAGCTCTTGCTATATCAGCTTTTTTACTACTCTTTTGTGATCCAGAAAAATCATAAAAAGCAGATTCTCCTTTCGTTATCTTATGTAGATCTTTAACACCAGCTGCCATTAATGAAAATTTTTTCTCATAATATATATATTGTTCATACTGTTTACTTGCGCTAGGTTTTGGAATAGCTTGTGATTTATAGGCACTATTGCAGAACAATTTCTCAATTATCTTATTATCATACGATAATAAATAACAATGATCACTAGGCTTACGTTCATGGTGTTGCTTGCCTTTTGCTGTGCAAGTAGGAAATGCAACTAATTTCTGCTGTTCACCTTCTTTTAGCGGAACAATTCCTAGCTCTGCCTCACTCAAATTTTTAAAAATGAACTTACCAAAGTCAATATTAAGACCGTATGTATCTTTAAAATATTGCTTAGTAATTTCTTTTTTATACTTACCACTGTAAGCAAGTTTTATATTTGATTCTAGCTGTTTTTCCCCTGCTGCAGTTAAATAACCTGGTTTATAAGTGAACTTATATTTTTTTTTCATTTTTTTAATATTTTAAATTTAGAGCAAATTAGTAAGGTGCTGCTCAGAGCCGAGGATCCTAGCTTATTTGATTATGAGCTTGCGCCTGTAATACAATTTTCTATAGATGAAGAATTTAAAGAACCACCTTCAGAAGAACCTGAACTCGCTGGTAATATTACCCCAGAAGATCTAGATTAACCTCAAGCTCTTGACGGGAGAATCTAATAAAAATCAAATAAATTGATAATTGAAGGAAGCAAAGACAACCTAATCCACCATTTTCCTGGCGAATTAATTTGTCTTTGCCTTTGTATAGGCATCTGGTGCTTCCATAGTAAAACTCAATATTCAAATCTCCATATTCTATTTTGGTACCTTCAACTTAGAACAAAATATATTATGCTTATAAAAGAATATTGGAGTGAGATTTTACGTCTGGTGGCTACCATCAAACTCACAAAAAACTTTAAGAAATAACGCAACAATCACCAGAAGCTGCTATTCCAGCTGCAACTTCTGCTGCATCCCCCATTACTTCAACAGGATCAATATTACCACCTTGCAACACTGGCGCTGGTGGTTGTTGTAGGACATCAGATAAACTAAGTTGACCAGGGTTTGCATAAGGATCTAACCCATAAGGATTATAGTCATATTCTATATTAACTCCTTGTCTTAGTTGATTTGGGCTAATCCCAAGAGTTCTCCCTTGTGATGCAACAACTGTTTTGGTTCCTTTCATAATTTCCTTCCTTAAAAAATTGAATATTAATTAGTTATAATCTGTAGACTTTGATTTTATATAGCAAAGTTTATAAAAAAAAAGGTTTTTTTTATAAACTTTGTAAAAAATTATCCTTTTAAGTGGTGGTAAGTTATTGAGATGGCAAAAAAAAGACCTTATCAATCACATCATAGACAAAAGTAAAAAGGGAACGAGTTGCCAGAAAAATGGGCCTATCGTCGCTGGAGGCCTTATCTATAGTTTTTTACAGAAAACTATTTTATTAGATTGTAAACTGACATTTCTTTTTCTAACATTACATCAAGAGAGAAATTTTCTATTGTTGACTTTCGTGCTGCAGCTTGGATTTCTCCAGCTTTATCTGTGCCTAATATTGATAAACAGTATTCAATTTTATCGGCAAGTTGCTCGCTACTTGATGGATCAACGTGAAATCCAGTTTTTTCATCTTCTACGGTTTCTGCTGCCCCACCAGTATTTGTTGCTATTACCAATTTTTCCATAGATTGAGCTTCAATTATTGTTCTGCCAAAAGCTTCTGGTTCTATTGAAGCAGATAGAACTATGTCACTAATACCATATAAATTTACCATAGTGGGTTCGTTACCGAATAACTGGACTCTATTCTGAATTTTATATTCATTAATAAGAGTTTTTATACGCGCGACATATGCTGGATGCTTGGCTAGATCACCAGCCATAATACAGTAAAAATTTAAGTGCTTGATTTTTTCTAAAGCTTTTACCAGTACCATATGTCCTTTCCATTCGGTCATTCTAGCTGGCAAGAGAATTACAGGGGTATTCGGTGGAACATTATATTTTGCCCTGTATTTCAATAAAACCTCAGCATTAATTTTTTCCATAGAAAATTCTTTGTGATTAACTCCTCGGTGTATTAGTACAACTTTACTTTCGTCAATTTTGTAATTTTTTATAATATGGTCTTTCACAAAT
>CAMCTQ010000134.1 GCA_945878545.1 Rickettsia typhi | reverse complement strand
ATAAGGTTTTGATTAAAATAAAACCAAGTGTAATTAGTACAAAATAATATGAGGAAATAATATACATATTCTGGCTTTGAGACAAAAAGCTTTGATCAAATTGTGCTGAAGCGAGATCTTGTTTTTGATATAAATTTATTCCTGTTTTGGAGATTTGCGGATCATTTGCACATAAGTTCATCGTTATTCCAAAGGATTTTGTTTGGCCAATTCTATCGACAAATCACGAGCTTTAGTAGGTTCCATACCAGCGATTATAGGCGCTACTTTAACTTCTTTCATATTACTGACTACTTTAATAAGTACGGGCATTTCTAGCTCATTAAAAATATTAGCAGCATCTTTTGGCTTCATAGTTTCGTATATTTTGACTAAACTAAGTATTTTACTATTTTCTTTCTGATCATATTGTTTCATTAAAGTCTCAAGCTGTGACTGTAGGCCTTTAAGCTCGGATACTTTTTGATCAATTTTACCTTCTGTAGCTTTTAAAACTTGCTCTCTTATGTCCATATCCTTTTTGTCTATCTCAAGTTTTTCTCTTCTCTTTGATAGTTCTTTCAGGAGCTCTAGTTCAGACTTGGTTAAGTTACTGATAGACTGACTAGTTGGGGTAGTGGTTCCATCTGGGTTGATAGTATTGGTATTGTCTGTTGGATGCAGTAGCGATTCGTTGCTATCAACATTAAATCTGTCTGGAGCTGATTTTGACGACTCTTTTTTTTCTATTACTGCAGGTGGTTGAGCAGAGTCTTTTGTTTCTGTTACTGCAGGTGGTTGAGCAGAGTTTGTAGCGTAAGCAGTATCGATAATCATCGACGTAGTATTAGTATCAGAATTATAAGTTGTTTGCTCCTGTATACGACCAAATAGCATAGAGGCCTTGGCAAACAAGACAAGAATCAATAGAACTAGAATTGGAGAAAATAAATTAGTTTTCATTTTTTGGCATTAATTTTTCTTAAAGTATCATAATAACTTACCTGGTTCAAGGCCTGATTAGTTTCGGTTTTCTTAGTAACAACATTGTGTATGAAGTTTTTTAAATTATTAGCGTAACTTATCCCTTGTTCTTTCTCTGGCTCAGGAGCTAGATCTTCGTCTGAGAACTTATCACTCGATTGGTTACTAATAACACTTTCATGAGAATGTTCAACATATTTACCTTGCTGGCCATTAAAATTTTTAATTTGCTCGTTTAGGGCGCCAGAAATATCAGATGCAATTTGGCTGATATTTGCGAGCTCAGCAATGTTGTTTCTAGCTTCATCTACAACTGATCTAATCTCTGCACTAGTGACCTTACTAAGTTCGCTCATCTCGTTTACATTTGTTTCTGCCTTTACTATCGAAACATTAAGTTCTTTGATCATTCTTGCAAATTCGACTCTACTATTCTGCAGATCTTGAATGCGACGATTAAGCATCCAGCAATAAACCACGCAGATAACAATCATTATAAAAAGTAAGATATCTAAAAATATCATAATATTAATCAATAATTTTTCTTAGGTTGATAGCAACTTTATTCTCTACTTTACCAATTTTACCAGTAAACAGTGGGATTGGCCCTGAACGAACCGTTATATCCTTATCTTTTGAGTGTTCCATAATTATGGTGTCACCAATTTTAAGATTAGAAATCTCTTTAATAGTAGAGATTTTATTCGTAATAACGGCCTCAATAGGCAGCTTAACGTCATTAATAGACGAGATTAACATGCTTTCCCATTCTTGGTCATTACCAAACTTATCACCTAAAAACACTTGCTGCATCTGTTCTTTAATAGGTTCAATAGTTTTATAAGGGATCATTATATCCATAGTTTTTATTTGCTCATCAATTTCGATGCTCAGTTTAAGAACTATTATAGCATCACCTGGTCTTGATATAGTTACAAAATTTGGATTACTTTCTAATCTTTCAAAATTAAAAGTAGTAGGGCTAATCTGATCAAAAGCTTGACTAAGTTCATTTAACACTATCTCAGTAAACTGCCTTGCTATTCCCTGCTCTATAGATGTTAGAACTTTGTCATTTTCTTGGTCTGTGATGTGGATAGTATTCTTTTTACCGCCAAGGAGGAGGTCAACAAAAGAAAATATCATCTTGTTTTCTAGGATTATTAAACCAAAATTTTCCCATTCTACTGCTCTGAATATTGCTATAGAAAAATTATTAGTTAATGTACCAAAGTAATTTCCAAATCTTAAAGAATTAAATTCTAATATAGAAATATTAACAGCTTCTGATGTTAGATTTCGGAGTGCAGTAGAGAGTGGTCTGACAAACTTTTCAAATATGATCTCAAGCATGGGGAGTCTATCATATGACTGTAGAGATCTTTCAAGAACAGCTTTAATACCACTCGCACTATGGGGCGTTGGTCCAGCGTTTTTGTTATTTAAAGTTTTTTGTTGAGCTCTTTCTTCGTTCATTATTTTGTTTTTCAAATATTTTTATGTAATAGTCTAGTTTACGGTTAGCTCTTGGAATAGAACTTCCTTGATTACAATAGGTGCTGTAATCTTATTAATTCTTTTTGTTAGCTCTTCCTTAAGATATATGGTGCTACTTGAACTATTGAAATCTGTAGCTCTTAGCGACCGGAGGAAAGTAACTAGAGAATCTTTTATCATAGGCATAGAGTTCATTAGCACAGTACTTTCTTTGTCGGAGTTAAGTTTTATAGTTAAAGTAATTCTTAAAGACTCGCGCTTTGCACCAGAAGGCGCAAGGCCCACAGTAATCGGATCCATATCAAGATAAGTGCTTGGACTTAGCGTAACTTTCTCTTTTTCTCTGCCTTGTGGAATTGGTTCCGTACTTGTTAATTTTGGAGCCTTAATAACAAAAAAGAAAAAATAACCGCCTGCTAGCACTAAGAGTATTATAGGGGCAACAATAACTAAAAGTTTTCTGAGTCTTTTTGCTCTTCCTTCGCTATCCGAGGCAAGCTCTGGAGTTAGTGGTTCGTCAAATTCATAAGAAGTTTCTTTTGTCATGAGCTCGTTACTTATAATATTCTTGAAATGTTAATATTTTCTAGTAATCACTGAATTTGTAGTATAAAATACATGCAAAATATATATTTTGCTACAAAAATATTTTATAATGTTCAGTATTATACAAAATATATCATAATTTAATCAACAAATACATTACAGACTATATGATTAATATGAATATACAAAAAACATCTTGCTCTTTGTTGTTTTTTTTATTGGCAGAGTTGTTTTTAGTGTGCAATAGTGCTTTTGCGAATAACACTTCTTATATAGCTTTATCTAATCAAATAGCTAGGAAGAGGCAGCTCGAGTTAGTGGCAAATAATGCGGCAAATATAAATACCACTGGTTATGAGCAAGATGAAGTTCTTTTTCGTAAAGTAGACACCAAGCAAAATTCAAAAAGGAGCAATTCTTTTGTATGGGCGGAAACGACTTATAAGAATGGCGATAGTGGAGCACTGAAGGTGACCAACAGGCCAATTGATGTGGCAATTGGAGGTGAGGG
>CAMCTQ010000133.1 GCA_945878545.1 Rickettsia typhi | reverse complement strand
GTATCAGATATCGTCAATGTAAGAAATCAAGATATTAAAAAGCCTGAACCAAAAGAAATTAAAGAATCTCAAAAAATTGAAAAATCAGCTACCAAACCAAAAGAAGAAGTAAAAGAACCTGAAGAAACGCCACTAGAAAAAACAGAAACGCTTGAGAAAGAAGCTGAAGTCGTACCAGAAAAAGAAAAGGAGAAAGAAATTCCAAAAAAAGAAGAGAAGCCAAAAAAAGTTATTCCTCCTAAAAAGGAAAAACCAAAGAAAATAGAAAAACCCAAAAAACCAGTTAAAAAACAAGAAGATGTTATTGATTCAATATTACAAAATCTTGAAAAGGAGTCGGATGGAAAAAAAACAAATTCTCTAAATAGAACAACTTCAAACCAAGAGAATGAAGGCAAGTTTGCTAGAGGTGATCATGACGAAGATTCTCCTTTATCGATCACAGAAAAAATGCTTATAAAACAACAAATTGAAAATAACTGGACCCAAGTTATTGGCGACCTTGAAAATATAAAAGTAAAAATAAGTTTGGAATTAGAAATAGATGGCACTGTAACTAAAGCAGAGATAACAAGTATTACTTGCCCACCTGGAGCTGAACAAATTTGTCAACTTGTAGCCGAAACCACTAAAAGAGCAGCAAAAAAAGCTAGCCCAATTAAAAACTTGAGACCTGACCGCTACGATATTTGGAAAAAATTTGACTTGGATTTTTATCCAGGTAATATGTAGCAACTTTCAGAACCAGTATGAGATAAAACATGATTAAAGTCGCTTGCAAACTAATTTTTCTAGCTATTTTTTTTGCTACCCCTAATATCGTTGCTGACACTATAGATATAACCAGAGGTAATGCAGATCCTATCCCTATTGCTATAAACGAATTTTCTGGTCACAATCATGTTGACGTAAAAAATGCAGAACATATCGTAAAAGTCATTAAAAATGATTTACAAAATTCTGGGATATTTCGCCCTATTTCTCATGCTGCCTTTATAGAAAGTAAAACTGGCATAACTCACAAACCTTTATTTGCGGCTTGGCAACAAATAAATGCAAATTTGCTGGTTAATGGAGAAGTCGAAAAACTCGATTCTGGCAAGTTAAGAGTAAAATTCATCCTCTGGGATACAATACTTGAAACTGAATTAGTATCTGAAACTCTAGAACTATCTGAAACAATTTGGCGAAGAGCTGCTCATAAAATAGCCGATAAAATATATAAAAAAATAACAGGTTATGAAGGTTATTTTGACACTAGAATTGCTTATGTATCAGAAAAAGGACCTTACATAAAAAGAATCAAAAGAATAGCCATAATGGACCAAGATGGTGAAAATCATCAATATCTTACCGATGGGTCAAGCCTTGTCTTAACCCCTAGATTCTCTCCAGACGGTAAAAAAATACTATATTTATCATATAAAAACAGAATACCTCAAGTTTTTATGCTCGATCTAGCAAGCGGTAAAAGCTCTTTAGTGGGTAATTTCCCTGGAATGTCCTTTGCTCCACATTTTGCACCCGATGGAAGAAGCGCTCTGATGTCAATTGCTAAAGATGGTAAAACTCATATTTATGAAATTGATTTAAATACCAAAAAGAAAACTCAATTAACTCATGGTGCTAGTATCTTTACTTCTCCTAGCTATTCACCAGATGGAAAAGAAATATTGTTGCAGTCTGATAAAGATGGATTACGGCAATTATATATCATGGATAGAACTGGGTCAAATATAAGAAGAATCACAGGCTCTGGTTCTTATGCTGAACCAACCTGGTCTAGCAATGGATATATAGCTTTTACAAAAACAAGCCCAAATCTTGGAGGTTTCACCATAGGAGTTATGAAGCATGATGCAATGTCAGACCGTACAAGTGAACGCTTAATTGCAAGTGGTTATCTTGTTGAAAGCCCGTCATGGGCTTCGAATGGAAGAATGATAGTATTTGCCAAAGCAGCTAAACCTCAAGCTCATAAAATAAACGGTTTAAGCAGGATATATACGATTGATTTTACTGGTCATAATGAACGCATTATCCCAACCCCTCATGACGCATCCGATCCTGATTGGTCAAAACCAAGATTGTAACTAAGTCATGAGGTTGCTTACACTATGAACGACTTCAGACCTAAGGCAAATGTACCTATTACAAACTTAAGATTCAGAGGGTTTCCTGATATTATCAAAATTCACCATAATTTATTACTTCTTCCATTTCGGCTGGTGTAGTATGAGAAGAAGTATCACTTTCCTTATATTCAGGTGTACTATATGGAAAAATGCTATTTTCTAGAAAAGTAAAGATAGGTTGACTCTGGCCTCTAGGACTTGTTGGATAATATCTAGTAGAGTTAAGATATTTAGCTTCTTCAACTTCACTATCAGGTATTTTTAATTCTTTTAGATCAGGATTTTTCATAAACTGCACCTATTTTAAAATTAATTATTAAATAGAGATTAAATTTCTACCTAATAGTTAATTATAAACTATTTTAACCTTATGATCAAATAATGATATTTTTAGATTTTAAAACTGTAAAGAGTCCAATAAATAGCATGATCGAATAGTAAAAAGTTATCTTGCTCTTGCTAGTGGGTGGTCTAAAGAGCTATATAATATGTGGATTACAATGATTTGTTATACTATACTAATCAAAATAAGGCTTACCATTCTAAATTTTAATTGGAGTTCATTATGAAACTATTAGATATTATTAATAACAAAAATTTTATCTCAGGAAAGTGGGTAGAATCTTCGAAAGTGATAGAAGTGATGAATCCTGCAAATAATAAAATAATAGGTACTGTACCGCATTTAAGTGAAGAAGAAGTGCAGAACAGCATAAATAGTACTGTAGATACTTTTAAAATGTGGTCACAAACTAGTGTTAATCAAAGAATAAAAATAATCAAAACTTGGTATGAATTAATCATTAAGAATGTTGAGGAGCTTGCTTATATTTTAACTCTAGAGCAAGGTAAGACATTAGATGATTCAAAGCGAGAAGTAATATATGGAGCTTCCTTTGTTGATTGGTTTGCAAATACTTTAAATAACGTACAAGGATCAATAAAGCGTGGAAATGATAACAAGCATAAAATTATTACTGAATATGAACCAATTGGACCAGTAGCAGCAATTACACCTTGGAACTTCCCTTGTGCTATGATTACTAGGAAAGTTACCCCTGCAATAGCTGCTGGATGTACAGTTATATTAAAACCTTCTGAATTTACCCCTCTATCCGCACTTGCTTTAGCAAAACTTGCTGAAGAAGCTGGTTTACCATCTGGAGTATTAAATATTATAACTGGTGACTCAGCATCTATAGGAAAAATGCTGTGTGAGGATTTTAGAATCAGAAAGTTATCTTTTACTGGTTCAACTAGAGTAGGAAAGATCTTATATCAGGATTGTAGCAACACTTTAAAACGCTTATCTTTAGAACTTGGTGGTAATGCACCATTTATTATATTTAATGATTGTGATTTAGATAAAGTAGCTACAGATCTCTTAAGTGCAAAAATTAGATGTGCTGGGCAATCTTGTACTTCTCCAAACAGAATATTTGTTCA
>CAMCTQ010000132.1 GCA_945878545.1 Rickettsia typhi | reverse complement strand
CTTTGATACCAAAAGTTATATTCCCCTTACCATCAAAACTTTTTACCGAAAATCCTTTAAATTCTTTTACCCTTGGCAAAGCAACAATCACAAGTCTTTCCAAGAACTCGAACATCCTGTCACTTCTCAAAGTAACTTTACAACCAATTTTCATGCCTTCACGAAGTTTAAAACTAGCAATCGATTTTTTAGCGTAGGTTGTATAAGGTTTTTGTCCAGTAATAGCTGTAAGATCAGCTATGGCATTATTAATAACCTTTGAATCGGATACCGCATCACTGACACCCATATTAACAACTATCTTCGCTAATTTTGGCATTTGATGTATATTTTGGTAGCTAAACTTTTCTTGTAGGGATTTAACTATCTCTTTTATATACAACTCTTTAAACTTAAGCAACATTACTTACCTTCCTTGGAAATTATCTCACCAGATTTTTTTGCAAATCTTACTTTCTTACCATTTTCTAAAATTTTCATGCCAACTTTAGTGATATCATTTGTTTTGGGATCTATATGACTTAAATTCGAAATATGAATAGTAAGTTCTTTTTGAGAAATACCACCTTCACTATCCCGACTTGGCTTTAAATGAACCTTCGCCATATTAACTCCAGCAACAATAGCACGGTTCTCTTTAGGAAAAACCTTAAGAACATCACCTACTTTCCCCTTACTCTTACCAGTAATAACTTTAACTTTATCACCTTTTTTTATTTTCAGCTTAATCATTTATATCACCTCTTCCGCAAGGGAAACAATTTTTCCAAACCCTTTGCCTCTAAGCTCCCTTGGCACAGGACCAAAAACCCTAGTTCCAATTGGTTCATTCTGTTTAGTAACTAGCACAACAGCATTTGAATCAAATTGAATAGTGCTTCCATCGGGTCTTCTGATACCCTTCCTAGTCCTAACAATAAGAGCTCTGTGTACATCACCCTTTTTGACTTTTCCGCCAGGCATTGCACTCTTTATAGATACAACTATAACATTGCAGCACTCCGTAGTCATGTGATCTGAACCACCAAGCACTTTTATGCACATCACTTTTTTGGCACCAGAATTGTCTGCGACCTTTAGGACGCTTTGCATCTGAATCATAACTTAAACTTCCAAAACATAAATAATATTAAACACAGGCCAAAATACAGAAATTTACACAATAAGTCAAAGATTTATTCGTCTACAACCATCCAACTTTTAGTCTTAGATATCGGTCTGCACTCTATAATTCTAACCTTATCACCTTCTTTATACTTGCCCTCAGGATCATGAGCAGCATATTTAGTAGACCTTTTCACAGTCTTTTGATAAAGAGGATCTCTAAATCTTCTTTCCACTTTTACTGATATTGTCTTATTACACTTCGCACTTTCAACCGTGCCCTGTAAAATCCTTCTTGGCATTATTTCACTCCAACTTTTCTTCTTCTTGTTAATTCAGTTTCAACTCTAGCAACATCTTTCCTAACCTTTGCAAATCTACTAGTATTAGTTAACTCACCAAGGGTTTTTTGAAACCTTAGATTAAATAATTCTTTCTTCAAAAAAGAAAGAGAATCTTTTAGTTTTTTATCATCAAGACCAAGCAAAGTGTTTGCCTTATAATCCAAATCACTCATATCTCTTTACCATCTTTGTTTTTACTGGCAACTTAGAAGCAGCAAGCTCTAAAGCCTTACGTGCAACAGCTTCATCGACACCATTAATTTCAAACATTATTCTGCCAGGAGAGACTCTCACTGCAAAATATTCCGGGGAACCTTTACCCTTACCCATACGTACTTCGTTTGGTTTCTTGGAAACAGGAAGATCTGGAAAAATTCTAATAAAGAATCTACCTTGTCTTTTCATTTCCCTAACAGCCGCTCTTCTTGCCGCTTCAATCTGACGAGCTGTAACCCTCAATTGTTCAACAGACTTTAAACCAAACATACCAAAACTCAACATCGTTCCAGCTTTTGCTTTTGGAGCAACTCTACCTTTGTGAGCTTTTCTAAACTTTTGCTTCTTTGGAGCTAGCATTACATCTTTCCACAGTTAAATTAATCAAACAAAACTACCTTTTACTCTGAGTATAGTCTCCTCTATAAATCCATACTTTTACACCGATCACCCCATAAGTAGTATGAGCCTCAGATGTAGAATAATCTATATCCGCACGGAGTGTATGAAGAGGCACTCTACCCTCTCTATACCACTCTGTTCTAGCTATCTCAGCACCACCTAAACGACCAGAACAAGCAACTTTAATTCCCTTAGCACCTTGTTTCATGCTATTTTGCATCGCAGTTTTCATTGCTTTTCTAAAAGAAACACGACTCTCTAGCTGCTGAGTAATAGTTTGAGCAGTAATAGCAGAATCAAGAGCTGGCTTCTTAACTTCATGAATATTTATAAAAACTTCACACCCGGTAATTGCTTGCGCATCTTTCTTTAATTTCTCAATATCAGAACCGCTCTTACCGATTATAATACCAGGCTTCTTAGCATGGATATTTATAACTACATTGCTACTTGATCTATGTATAATTACCCTACTTATCTGCGCTACTTTATAACGCTTAGTAATTAAAGCCCTAATTTTCAAATCTTCAAGCAACTTAGCTGCATAATCATTTTCTGCATATAAAACAGAGTCCCAGTCTTTATTAAGCGTAGGTCCTACTCTAAAACCATGAGGATTTACCTTTTGTCCCATATTAATTCTCCTCTTTTTCGGAAACCGTTATATACAAATTACTAAAGGGTTTATTTATTCTAGCACTCCTGCCCCTAGCCCTCGGCCTTACTCTCTTCATTACAAATGACTTTCCAACAGTAGCAGAATTTACAACTAAACTATCAATGTCCAGTCCCATATTATTTTCAGCATTAGCAACAGCCGACTGCAGACATTTTCTAACATCAATAGCTATCCTTTTTGGACAGAAAGCTAATTGCACTAGAGCATCAGAAACTTTCATTCTTCTAATCATTGCTGCAACCAAATTTAATTTCTGCGCACTAGTTCTTAAATTTCTTGCTGATGCTTTTACTAATATACTCATCTTCACCCTATATTATTTTCTTTTAACTTTTTTATCAGCCCCATGACCATAATAGGTACGAGTAGGAGAAAACTCTCCAAATTTATGACCCACCATTTCCTCAGTTACAGAAACGGGAATAAACTTGTTACCATTGTGCACGGCAAAAGTAAAACCAACAAACAACGGCAAAATAGTTGATCTTCTAGACCATGTTTTTATAACATCTTTCTTGCCTGAATCTATTGTTTTTTGGATTTTCTTTAATAAATAACCGTCTACAAAAGGACCTTTCCATGTCGAGCGTGCCATAAGCCTATACTACCTTACTTAGTTTTTCTTTTTAAAATGAACCTAGACGTAAGCTTATTCTTACGAGTTTTCTTACCTTTAGTTGGTTTACCCCAAGGAGTCACCGGATGACGACCACCAGAAGTCTTGCCTTCTCCACCACCATGAGGGTGATCAATTGGATTCATCGCTACACCTCTTACAACCGGTCTCCTACCAAGCCACCTATTTCTACCTGCTTTACCAATATTAATGTTCTTCTGATCAGGGTTTGATACAATACCAATTGTAGCTTTGCAATCAAGAGGAACTAGTCTTAACTCTCCTGAAGCTAATTTT
>CAMCTQ010000131.1 GCA_945878545.1 Rickettsia typhi | reverse complement strand
GAGAGATCCAGCTGAAGAACCAGCAACAGCATCAAGATTTTTGAGAATTCCACCTTTAGACAAAGCCTCATGCGCTCCAGAATAAATTGCTCCTTTAGCCCCTCCTCCACTAAAACTTGCACATTTAAAGGGTTGATTCTGGGCCGCTATTATTTCTTCAATCGAACTAGTTTTCATAACGTTACTCAGTTTTAAATTGCTTATCATAGTAGAAATTATAACTCAAGTAAGTTGTAATGATCAAATTTTCAGTTGCTACTTTACGCAACAATATTTAAAAAGGTGTTTTTAATGACAATCAAGGAAAAGTTTGCTATAATGCTTATCTTAATCTCCATTTCGAATAGAGTTATCTAAAAAATAATATGCAATTTATAGACGAATCAAAAATATATATTAAAGCTGGCGATGGTGGAAATGGCGCTGTGAGCTTTAGAAGGGAAAAGTTTATTGATCGTGGAGGGCCTGACGGTGGCGACGGAGGTGACGGAGGAAGCATTATTTTCCAAAGTAATTCTCATCTTAATACCCTTTTAGATTTCCGTTATATAAGACATTTTAAAGCCGAAAATGGTGTGTCAGGCAAGGGTCGGAATATGACTGGCAAGTCACGCCCTCCATTGGTTCTAAAGGTTCCACTAGGTACTCAAATATTCTCGGAAGATGGAAACCTGCTAATTCATGATTTTACGGAAGATAATCAACAATTTGAAATTATACCTGGTGGCAAGGGTGGCCTCGGTAATAACCACTTTAAATCAAGTACTAATAAATCTCCACGAAAGCGTACAGAAGGCGAACTCGGCGGAGAAATGGATGTTTACTTAAAGTTAAAGCTTCTTTCTGATGCCGGATTAGTTGGATTACCAAACGTTGGAAAATCCACTTTCTTATCAAGAACCACTGCAGCAAAGCCTAAAATTGCTGATTATCATTTCACTACCCTAAAACCTGGTCTTGGCGTGGTTTATATTAATGATGAGGAATTTGTTTTGGCAGATATCCCAGGTCTTATTGAAGGCGCCAACACCGGCAGTGGTCTTGGAGACAAATTTCTTAAACATATAGAAAGATGCGGCGTACTTATTCACGTGATTGATGCAAGCTCTTCTCATGTTGATAAAGATTATCTAACCATTAGAAATGAACTTGAATCATATTCCCCTCTTCTCAAGGATAAAACTGAAATTTTGTGTATAAACAAAATAGACAGTATTGGTGAAAAGGAAATAGCAAAAAAAATTAAATTACTTGAAAAAGTAACTCATAAGAAAATATATCCTATTTCTGGATATGCAAACATTGGTTTAGAAGCTGTTCTTAAACAAGCATTATGGGAAATTAAAGCCTGGCGAGAACGCGACAAATTGTAGTGTTTTCGTGAACTGGTTATCACCTAATTCAATCCAAATCACTATATCTATCTTATCGGTTCTGTTGCATCTATGCATAGTGGCTAGCGCCTTAGCCCTGACTCTGAATTTGAACGTGAACGTTGAACTGGTTTTGGAACAACAGTAGCAGAGGGCACGCTACCTCTTCTTTGACCCAAAGCCTTTGCCACCTCTTTTGCTTGCTCTTGTGATGATTTTACTCCAGCAACCATTTTATCTCCCGCAGCTTTTTCTGCTTCTACGGACAAATTAACCGCTACGCCTTTGTTTTTTGCTACTTTTTTTGTCAGTTCTTCGTACTGATTTCTAGTTACTGGAAGCGTATATAATTTTCCATTTTTTTCTATATAACCAATAGCATCCTTACCTTCTCCTGCAAATTTTACAGGTACTGGTGAGCTTATCTCACTTAATTTGCCAGAATCATCATAGTGAGCAGTAAAATAAACTGCATCTTTTTCAGATATATTTTTACCATTTTGATCTTTTACAGCCATTGATAAATGAAGTGGACCATTTTTTGTTTCAAGCTTTAGAGGAAAATCTATAGTCCTATAGCTATCTAAAGTTACATTTTCTCCATTTTCAAGTTGAACCGTTTGAGCAGGAGATGTTTTGTGAGTTGTTTCTTTGATAGTTGCAACCTCAGCACCAGCATCATTTTTTATTTGAGATTCTTTTGTATTTTGGACATCACTAGCCCTCCAACTCATATCCTTGAAATTATCTTTAAACTCTTCATGAATTTTTTTGTACCCTGAAGTTTCAAGATCAGAGAGTTTTTTTATAACATCAGAATCACGTAGAGCTTTCTCTAAAAGTGGTTTTACTTGTTCTGTCGCTAAATGTGCCTTGAATTGGTCGGCATTCATTACAGAAATCCCACCTTGCTCAATACCTTGAGTATTTTGTATAAAAAATGACTTTAATTCCAATTGCTGCTTTGCTAGAATTTCCGTACGTATTGCCTTTGTTATAGGATCGACTTGGCTTGCTACTAATCCTCCAGATTGAAGAACTTGATGTGTAGTAGCATTTGGAATAAGCACACGATCTTGTGCTTCCCGTGCTTCTACCATAGCTTTGCCATGTCCTGATGTGACGGAAACACTAGCTCTTGCTCGTTCTTGAACTGGATGCTTTCTTTTTGTTGGTATAACCTGAGATTGTAATTTGTGTGGATTTTTTACAAGCGGAGGTATCTTGTCAGTGGCTTGAATAACATTAACCGTCTGACCATCAGGTGCTACTTTAAATGCCATATCTGAACGATGCACCTTAATTTGAACATTAGCCCCTGAAACGGCAAATCCATCATATTTATTTATTTTTTTATGAAATCCACCAGTACCACTATCAAAGGAAATACTAGTTGCTTCAGGTTGTACACCGCTTTGTAAGTCAGAAAATTTCACCCGGTCACCATTATGGTCACCAAATCTGACTTTAGTCACCCCTTGTTCTGCTTTCATTAAATCTGTTATTTCGCTCTGAACCTTCTGAATCTTGCCTGGATCCTGACCTACAGACTTAAGATGCACATTAATCAAATCAACTTTTTCTCCATCAATACTAAACCTACAAACTTGAGCTGCACCATTTAGCTCTGCTTTGCGCCCAATTGGAGTTCCTACTTCACTCTTGTTATAAAACATTAGCATCGGCTGGCCACGATCATTTAATTGTTCTTCACAATCCCAATTACTACCAAGTCTTTGCTTCATTTTCGCTATGAAGTTGTTTTTAGTTGCTTGATCCTTTGGGCCTTCCTGCAGTGCTATTACACCAACACCATTGCTTGCATCTGATACATAGCTGTCTAATAATTTATTCAATCTTGCGTCGTATTCATCGCTGCTTTCTGTGGTATTCCAAGCATTATTTGTAAGTTTTTTTGCAGCTTTATCTTCAGCTCTGCATTGCTCCATCATGTTATGAGTAACAATTCTCAGAGTCTTTCCATTCTTTAACGTTATATCAGCTGTTTGTTTTGCATGATCAGAAAGAGCATCTAGTTTTGCATTAACACCACCTGCAATACCACCCATAAAACTACCTTATATAATTAACATCAATTAATTATATAATAAAATTTTTATTTTTATCAAGAAAATAAGGAGATTAATATATCATTTATTCAGATATTAGACTTCTTTCCAAACTGATTTATAATGTGGAATTTTTAGGAAAAATGAAGAATGAGCACCGCAAGAAATATATGGACATATTTGAGGAGCACTAGGCAAGTTTTGACGACAAAATTCCACATTATAAATCAGTTTGGAAAGAAGTC
>CAMCTQ010000130.1 GCA_945878545.1 Rickettsia typhi | reverse complement strand
CTTCAAATATTCTCGTAAATTATTTTTGCCAATCTCAAGCATTATTTGACTAACCCCAATATTACTAGAGTGCAAGAATATTTGCCCAATACTGTGCCACCCCTTAACAGGGTGATAGTCCTTTACTTTAAATTTACCTACCTTCATATAGCTAAGATCATAGGCATCATTCATGGAAATGGTTGAAGTATCGAGGCCAATAGCTAAGGTAAGCGCCTTCATCCCTGAGCCCATTTCGTAGGCTCCTTGTGTCACTATATTAAATAATTGATCACTCGAGGCATTTCCTGGATAATGTGGATCAAAATCTGGGTTACTAACCATGGCAATTATCTCACCATTATTTGGATCAACAATAATACCAGCTCCTCCTTTAGCTTTAAATTTCTGAGTTGTTTTAGCAATTTCTTCCGCCAATATATTTTGTACTCTAACATCTATCGATAACTGCAAACTAGAATTACCTGAATGATTATCTTCATATTGAGTAGTTAGCATATTATCAAAAAACTTCTCCGTACCAGCTAGCCCTTCCATATCACGACCAACATAGCCCACAACATGAGACAATAAATTACCATAAGTATAAATTCTTTTTTGCTCTCTTTCAAACTCGAGGCCTGGCATACCAAGGTTATAAATATCTTCTTGCTGCTTCGGCGAAATATCCCTCTTTATCCAGACAAATTTTTTATTGCTGCGTAGCAGCTCTAAAATCTTTTTTTTCTCTAAATCTGGAAAGACCGCCACCAACTTTTCTGCTAAAGCTCCAGAATCAACAACTTTTCTGGGTTTAGCATATAATGATGCAATAGGTAAATTTACTGCTAACAAATTACCATATCTATCGACAATATCACGCCTGAACATATCGCCTTTGCTTAAAAACTGACGACCTTCGATTAGATCAGTACTTGCAACAAAGATTAATCTTACAGACAAAATTCCAAAAAATAGTAGGAACCCCATTGTAACCAAAATTAATCTAATTTTAATTGTATTTTCAGAAATATCCCAAACAAATATTTGTTTGAATATATTTTTACTCAAGGCGTTACTACCCTTAAATGTTCTAGGAGATGTAATCAGTTGCTTGAAAAATCTTTTAACTATTCTTGGACTGTAATGTTTTATCTTTAATAGAATTATTCTTAAAGTTAGAATCCGAAAAACCAAAAACTTAACAAATGTGATCGATTTTTTTCTTAGAAAAGGAAAAAATCTTGAAAAAATAGAATCTTTTTGAACATTCATAATATCGGCTTTGAGTCTTTATATTATAGTTTTTTAACTTGAGCTTGCATAAGCCAATTTAGCAAATCATATAGCATTAGGTAATAATTATTTTTAGCATTGGTCATTCCCATTATCATTCAGCCCCCCACCTTTGTCATTCCTGCACTCCTTTGCCATTCCTGCGCTCCTTTGTCATTCCTGCGCAGGCGGGAATCCAACTTATGCGGGCAAATATCCCTGGATCCCCGTTTTCACGGGGATGACAATAGCAGCAGTGGACGACATTATAGCAGCAGGGGGTGACCACCTAGTTCCCTTCCTATCTTACACTACCTACAAAAAAGCCCCTGTAAAATCTACAGAGGCTTTTTTTAAGTAAAGTCTTCAGAATTTCCTAAGAAACTCAGTGGTTAATATTAGAAGTTAACACGAACTTTTAATGTACCTTGATGACCAACGAACTTATTAGCTAGATGAGCATCATAACCTGCACCATACTCCATAGAATTATATGTAGCATTCAAGCCAGCACCAATGTTAAATACTGTTTTGTTTGGCTTAGCAGATTTATCAAGAAGCTTTCCACCACTTTTCGTAGTCATATCAACTTTTGCAGCTTTTCCTATTACGTCTTGGTTTAAGAAACCATGAATTTCTGGAGTAACAGATAGACCATTTAGATCAAATGTACCACCAGCAACTCTTGCACCCAATACCAATTCGGCTTTGTTTAGAGCTTTTCTAGAAATAGTCAAGTTTTGGTTAGTTGTACCAGTTTCTTTATAACCACCATCGTTAACTCTAGTCAATCTAACACCACCCATTGGAGTAATTGAGACTTGATCCATAACATAGTTATAACCAAGTAATGCTTCACCACTAAATGACATAGAAGTATATTTACCAGACGCTTTTTGATAGGTAGTACTAGTAACTTTTCTTTGCTCATTAGTACTTACTCTACTAGAACCAGCTGTCACAAGACCTTGCGCAAACCAATTATCAGTAATTTGTTGCATACCGTAAACAGAGAACATTGCAGAATCAATCTTGCTCTTATCACCAGATTTAAAGTTCTTATGTTTAACATCAGTATGTACCAAAGATAGAGCAAGACCAACAATCATATCGTCGTTAGCTTTTGTGTCGAAACCAAAACTTCCACCACCTGTTGTAGCTGTATAGCCAGCAGCTCCTTTACGAGATTTTTGTGCTGATTTATTAAAGAATGGGCTAATCCATGCACCATATCTATTTGCATCATCACCAGCTGAGACACCTGTAGTTCCAGCAGATACAACTTTACTTTGCACAGGACCTTGTGAGCCAGCTAAAGTACCCATACGAGCTCCTAAATCACTACCTATTCTAGTTGTTAGATCACTAAGCACAGCTTCAACATCACTTGCAATTAAACGCTGAGCTAGTTCAACTCTTGAAGCTCCGTTCATGTTAGCAATCTCCGTTTTAATGTCAGCATCTGCAAAAAGAACATCTAGGTTAGCACGATCAGTAGCATCGCCGCCATTGTCTTTAACATCTTTATCCAAAGTTTTTTGGGTATTATCTCTCTGAGTTATATAGATATTAGCTTGATCAGAAGTAGCAGTCCATAATGCCAGTGAGTCTTGATTGAGATTAGTTACCTCTGCAACAAGCTTACCTTGGAAATTCTTACCATTCAATACACCAACTTGGTTCTGGAACACAGTAAATTTAGCACCTTCAACTGGAGCACCAGAGCCACTATCATTAATAGCAACTTGAGTAGTGTCTAAATTATCTAGATTCAAAAGATTATCTTCAACAGATACTTTACCAGCTTTTACCACTCCAGCAACGTCAGTAACTTGTGAATAAACGACTGATTGACCTTCTAATTTCAACTCACCACCATTAAATATTAAAGTTTTCCCAGCTTGGGCACCAACATATTTTGCTGTTGTCGCACCAGATATTGCTACATTACTATCAGCACGTAACAGAGCATATCCACCTTCAATAATTTCTGACTCAATACTTTTATTCAATTGAACTATCTTCGGCATATCTCCTAGCGCAGGAGCAGCAGCAGTAAATCTTGTTCTTTTAATACCACTAATAGTCTCGTCAATTATTGCAGCACCTTCAAATTCTACTAGACCTTCTCCAGCATTGCCAGCAACAACTTTTGATTTAAGATGAACCCCATCAGCAAATCTAGCTTGAGAGTCAACATTAACTAAAGTAACTTTATCAGAAACAACCTTACCTCTAAATTTAGCTTTTCTGCCAGCATGAACATGAATATCCTTGGAATATATATCACCAACAGAAATTTCATTAGCAACGGCCTGATCAAAAATAGTATCTACAAAACGAGCATTTTCTGACCCTAAATTACCAACTGATCCAGCTGCCGCACCATTTAATGTTAGCGTAACCACATCAGCTTGATCAGCAACAAGATTTGCTTTGAAATCAGCATTAGTTACATTCGCACCAGTACCAACGCCTCCCATAACCTTAACTGTAAGGCCATATCCATCGCCAGCAGTATTCATTCTACCAGCAGCATTTA
>CAMCTQ010000129.1 GCA_945878545.1 Rickettsia typhi | reverse complement strand
GAAAAATACCTGTCCTTTTCTGATCAAGTTATTCAAGGTATAAAAAATAACGCACCACTAGTACATATAAAAAACACTGACAAGAAGTCATACAAGGTAGCTACGCCATATTGTGGAAAAGTACAAGCCGATATTCCAAAAGATTTGTTATATAAGATGTTTGGTTTAATTGGTGTTATCGGAACATATCCCGTATCGTATAAGGATGAAAATGATAGTATTATTAGAGTAGTAGCACCACGCAAAGACTCTCATAATGAATCTAGTTCGCAATCACCATTTACAGATTTAGATTGGCATGTTGATGCTGCCTATAGACCTATGTTTAAAAATGATATGTTATCTCCAATGCCCGATTATCTTATTTTCGGTGTTATTCATCAAGGTCAAGAACAACTACCTATAACTTATGTTGCCCTTGAAGATGTTATAAAAGAACTAGAAAATGATGATCTTTCCATTGGTCTTAGCCCGGAGTTTACTGTTTTAAGTCCAGATTCTTTTAAAAATAGAATGATAAGTAAAAATGTTCCGTTATTATCTAAAGATAACAATGGTTCCTTTTACAATCGAATAACACTTCAAAATACTATTCCTCAAACCGAAAGGGCTAAATATTTTTTACAAAAAATCAGATCAATATTAGACCAACCTTATATGCAAAATACGGTTAATGTTGAAATTGGAGACGTTGTAATACTAAATAACAAGGCTACTTTGCATAAGAGAGATAGTTACGAACCAAAATGGAATGGTAAAGATCGATACTTTATACGAATTTACTCTGTCAAAGACTTGAACCAAGGTATATTAAGCAACACTGATAAACCATGGGAATGGCAGTAGTCAAGTTTGAAATGATACATTTGGTATTTGGGAGCGGAGCGAAGTTTTGCCAACAAAATCACTGTTAAAAACCAGCGCTTCTACACACGTTCTTTACACCATATGTACATGTACTCAAGCCCCAGCCCCCCGGATAGGATTTTTAAGTCCGCCCCTTAAAAAAGAACGAACAAGTACATTTTTAATCTAGGATGGCTTAGAC
Source organism: Rickettsia typhi (assembly GCA_945878545.1). GTDB lineage: Bacteria > Pseudomonadota > Alphaproteobacteria > Rickettsiales > Rickettsiaceae > Megaera > Megaera typhi_A. The sequence goes on along the minus strand of CAMCTQ010000129.1, from coordinate 2,824 downwards.
CATAAAAAAGACCAAATGCTACAGCATCCAGTCTTTTTTATGAAACCTTAAGAATTTGTATTATGCAGCAGCTGCCGATCTAATAATATCAAGACCAGCATCAGCAACTTTAGCACCAGCTTGTAAGGTATTAATCGCAGCTAATATGCTCTTTAACCCCGCAGCAAACGCACTCGCTGCTTCAACTAAATCAGTATCTAAATATCCCGCAGATGCATCCTTAGTTACCCCAGTCGCAGAACTAAGTGAAGCTGCAGATTTGCCTATACCCTCACCCTGACCTTGTAGCTCTGCTTGGGCTGACCGTACATAATCAACTGCATTTGTTATCACCTCTTGCGCAATCCTAACATTTTCCTTAGTTAATAAATCAAGTTTTGCTACATACTCATTTTGGTTATTGCGAAACAACTTAGTAGCACTAACATCAGAAACCACAACTTTTGACGTATTGTCCGGATCAAACCCTACTCTCACATCAAGACCACTACCTATCTTCATTAACGATTTCTTGATAGCAGATGCAACAAATCCATAATTTTCCGGCTCCTTTAGGGAATTAAGACCATCCTTACCAACGTTAATAGTAAGCGTATCAACAAAATCACCGCTACCTGCTTTAAGTGTTATAGCTGCACCTTCATTTAACTCGGCAACATCTAATGTAGTAGTAAACTCTTGACCACTAATTGTAGCAATAAATCTAACCTGACCAAGAACAGCCGAATTAGGAATCATTACAAAATCTTGAATTTCTTTATTGGTAAAATCTGTTGAGTTCAGAGAAGCTGTCATACCTGTTACATTACCTATAACTTTACCTTCGCTATTAATAATCTTCTCATTCGATGTATCAATATCAAGATCTCTAGTTTGAGCAAATAAGGTTGACGAAAAAAGAGTTGTAAGCGGGTTAGCCAAAGTCTCATTAGCTGTGCTTAAAGTAGCAAAATTAGGATTAAAGTTTTTGGTATTTACAGTAAAAGACTCACCGCCTGATCCTTCCTTAAATACTATAGCTCTATTATTTAAATCACCAGCATTGGCTTTCCACACTACAGACTGAAAAGTTCTGCCAGCAATGTCAACTTCTATGATCGCAACACTATCACCATCTGCTAGAGCACCCGGTGCCATCTGACCAGTCGATTGCTGGTATAGTGCTGCAGCAGCTCCATTGCCAGCAGCAGAAACTGCCTGCGCAATCACTCTAAAACTAGCACTAGGCGTGCCTATAAACCCTTCCAAATTCTTGATCTTACTTACATCAATCGCTGCTTTTATTATACCCACGTCATTAGGTGAAATCGGAATAGGACCAAAAGCCGCAGCACCACCTGCATAAGTCAGATTCACATTATCATTTGAATATACAGTCAAAGCACCACTAATTTGATCTGACGAAATAGCCAGTTTTCCAGCAAGAATATAAGCATTTGTTGGACCATCTGCAAGCATAGCTTGATGTATCAGAGGTCCAGAATTTGCCACAACAGTTCCCGGTGGTACATTAAAAACTCTATTACCACCACCAGGAATAGTAATAGTAACAGTATCTGCTGCACCAGCAACAGCATTAAATGTTACTCTAGAAGCATAAGTAGTCGCGTCAGATCTTGTTACGGTAGCATTTCGTATATTGGGACCGTTCAATTGGCTTGAAAAACCTAAAATATCTTGATCCAACGTACTTAAAATTGTTACACATCCCCACGGATTCCAAGTTACAGACAGCATTTTCTTATCTATTAAGTCTTTTGTAACTGGATGATTCGCAATGGCATCAGCAAGATTTTGTGCACTCGGCCCGTAACTCCCGCCTCTAACTACTTTTGTTGGATCCCCAGGGACAGCAGCAGCCACATAAGTAAATTGCACACCACTGATAGTTATACCAGAACCAAGCGTTGCTGCACCCATAAACTCCCACGAATAGGCTGAAGGTTGCGAATTATCAACCATACCGGCTAATGGCGAATTAATTATCAGCGATATATTGCTAGACGATTGAGAACGCTGCTGGATTATCACTTGCTCATTACGAGCATATACCTCATAAATTCTTAAGGCTTCAGAAGAGTGATTTTTGATAGCACTAACTACCGATCCAACTGTCTCTATTAAGGTTCCACCTATAGGTATCTGATTCTCATCATCTTTATCCCATAAACTTTCATCCTTCATTGTAAACACAACACCTTCCAGCGTTATCGTGTCTCCATCTTTAATATTGATTAGGTTAACAAAATTGATGGTTTTCTGAGCTTGTGCACCAAGTTGCTGAAATGAATCATAGCTACCAGAACCTATTTTCCTGACATTAACAGGCTTAGTATCATATTTAGCTTTGGTTATCCCATCAGAACCAAGTTCTCCTGTCAGCAGTTTTCTTCCATCAAATTCAGCAGAGTTTGTTTGTTGTTCTAGTGCTTTCAGTTTTAACTGAAACATATCATTCAACGTTCTAGTAGCAGTCTTAGAACCACCAACTGAATTAATGATACCAAGCATTTCAGTAAGTGTCTTTGCCATAGACTCAAGACCATCACGAGCTGTTTGAATAACATTGCTACTATATCCCATGGCAGTTAAAATTTTACTCGAAACTTTAGCTCTGTCACCAAGATTTTGACCTAAAAAACTGCTAACAACATCATTATTAGCTTTCAGACCTGTACTTAGACTCATGCCATGAACATCAACAGCCTTCCTACCCACACTAATAGCAGTAGGGACGGAATTCACAACTGGGTTTTTTAACGTTATTCCACTCATATCTATTTTACCATTTTTACTAAGTTTACTTTCTCGTTTTGTTTAGATG
>CAMCTQ010000128.1 GCA_945878545.1 Rickettsia typhi | reverse complement strand
TTCAGATATTGGCGGAGGCGGAGGCGTCTCAACTTTTATAGTTGGTGAGACTTGACTTACCTCCTGTTCTTTAGGAGCAGGTATAACAGTTTTAGGATTTTTTTCTGGTAGAACAAGATCAATTCCAGCTGCAACTCTAATTCTGGTTTCTTCAGCAGCTTTCGTAATTGTTTCAATTTGCTCAGCTGAAAAAGTAGATCTTTTTTCTATAACATCCACGTCCCAACCATCTTCATCTGGAGCTTGAACACCAGTATTAAAGTCTGACTTATGGTTTAACAAATCTGCAACTAACTTTTCATTGTTATCGACCATGGCAGAATAAAGTATATTCTGTTGATCTTTTTTAGATGCCCCTTCAAGTAACCTTTGTTCAATAGGTATTTCTTCTTTATTACCTCCCATTCTCTTTTGCAACACTCCAGCTAATCCATCAGAGCTTTTTTCTATTTGGGGCGTTGTAGAAACATGCTCGTACTCTGGATGATTAAGCGATACCTTCTTTTTAACAATTTTTTCTCTTATCTCAGCAAGTAGGTCTTTTTTAGGTTGTTCTTGTATAATCTCCTTAGGTTGTCCTTTTGGAGCTAAACCCATAGGAGGTGGTGGAGGAGCCGGTGGTGGTGGTGGTGGAACGCCAATTACCTCAGCCTTCAAAGGTGAGTCTACCTCTTTTTGGCCTAAACCCATAGGAGGTGGTGGAGGAGCCGGTGGTGGAGGAGCACCAATTACCTCAGCCTTTAAAGGTGAGTCTACCTCTTTTGTTGGTATGGGTGGGGGTGGATAATTAGGAGGGCGTGATTCACTTAACGATTGAGAACTCATTTCTTTTGAAATCACCTGTTCTGGTTGTGGTATTTCTGGAGAGTCTTTGCCTTTTCCAGGAATAGAGAATCTTTCTTGACTCTCGTTCCTAATCGCATTGGTCTTATCATCTAAATTACCTAATGCTTGGGCTAGTTTCTGCTCATCTTTCCCTTTGAAAATGTTACCAATAAAACTAGTAAGCGTAGAAAAGAATCCTTTTGATACTTTTTCATGTTTTTCAATGCCTTCAGAAAACTCGTTTACAGCTCTAGTTGTGGCAAACCTAGAAGTTCCTTGGCTTACAGCGGACGAAAGATCAGCAAGTCTATCTTTAAGTAATTTTATTTCTTCAAGTTCAATTTTATTTTCTGCGACTTTTTTATTAACGTAATCAAGCGAAATTCCTTCAGGGCTGTTTTGATCAAGAGTTTCCCGGAGTTCCTGTTCGTAACTACGAATTAGCTTTTCTTTTTGGTCTAGCATTTGCATTGCATCAGATAATTTGCCACCAGGTTTAAAAGCCTCCTGCAAACCTGCAGCTCCAGAATTTGTTCTTGCCTCTTTTACATACTGACTTAAGCTTTTTCCCAAATCTTGGTATTCATCTAATGAAGACATATAAACACTCTCTAAATTTATAAATCATTTAATTCTAGACTACATGTAATTAGAATCGTAAGTCAATAAATTAAGATGAATGAGTCGTTAAGCAGAAACAAATTATTAATTGTAAAATTATATATTTGTTATGTGGTTTAAACTTAAACGACTATAGATCTAAGGAAAGTCATTAAGTTTAATATTGGAGCTATTAAACTGGTCGAAGAAAAATTGAAACAAGCAATATGTTGCAGTTAAAACACTTTATAGAGCCGGTGTTATATTGTTTTTGCTAAAATTTATTCATCTAATTGACCTTCTCCAGCTATTTCAACTTCTTTATGCTCAATTTTTTCTATGGCATCCAGATATTTATAAATGTCTGGATGCTGGGCTCGAGCTAAATCTAGCGGTGTTAGCTCAGCTTTGTTTTTAATAATTTTAGCACCAAATTTAATTAACAATTTTACCATTGCTAATTGCCCAAAATGAGCTGCAAAATGAAGGGCGGTATTACCTCTAATTGAATCAAAAGCATTAATATGTGCTTCACCAGTTGTTAGTAGACACTCCATCATCGCACAAAAACCATGCTTTGCAGCCATTTGTAAGCTGAGTATTTCTACTTTTTCTACTGTTAAAGTGTTGTTTTGCATCATTTTGCTGATACATGGGGTTGTAATTTCTATCATAGCTCCAGCTTCCTTTCGAAGCTGTTCTGAAACCTGCTTTTTTGACATATAAATATCCTTATTATTTAGATCTTTGCATCGTTACTGCTTCTACCACGGAATTGATTATTGGTAAATCTGATAATTTGATATTATATTCTAACAGGAAAGATTTTATTAGTTTTGCAGCTTCAGCTCCCTCAACTAAGATCGGATAAGAGGAGATAAAATCTTTGGAATAGTTGTTTTTATGAAGTTCAAATCCAAATTTAGTATTCCTGGAAGTTTGAGAATAACTTGTCAAAATTAAATCTCCGACCACCGCTGGCTCCAAGAGAGTTTCTTGTTTTCCACCAATTGTCCTGGAAATTTGTAATATTTCTTGCAGTGCTTTGGTAATAAGCCAAGCTTTAGCGTTTTCTCCAGCATCACTTGCTTCTAAGATACCGCTTTTTATTGCTACCATATTTTTAACTATTGAAGCTATTTGGATAGTTATAATATCTTCTGTGGCAGAAATTTCAAAATCTGGAGTGGATAAATTTTTAGCTAAATTATTTGCAAGACTTAAATCTTCTGAAGAAATTGTTGCACTAGTAAATTTGCCCAAAGCGACTTCTTTGGCAAAATTTGGTCCAGAAAAAAAGGCAAAAGGATTGGGAAGATTTCTTTTAAACCTTGCAGAAAGAAGTTCTACAGGGTCTGAAGAAATTCCCTTGGTAGCTATTACAAAAATAGTAGTTGATGGAATGTTATATTCTTTTAATTGTTCTAGTACATTACCAAATCCAGTAGAAGGCACCACGATAAATATTATTTCCGAACCTATGATTTCTGCAAGTTTATCTGTTGCTACCAAATTATTCGGTAAAGAAATAGGTCCAAGATATTTGGTATTAAGTTTTTTGTTGTTTATTTCATCTGCTATTTCTTTTGAATCTGAGTATATTTTTACCGATCCATGAATTCTTGCTAAATGACAAGCAATTGCTGTACCCCAGCTTCCGCTACCAATAACCGAGAAGTTACTAAATTTATCCATTATTATGCTGCCTTTGCTATCATATATTCCATTTCAAAAGAGTATAAAGTTGCTTTTATTATTTGACCAACATTATATTCACCCTCAAGTTTGACTGGAATAAAATTCTCAGTATGAGCCATATTATTTTTTTCAACTAAAATATTTACATCTCTACCAATATTCTGAGCAAAGAATTTGTGTAACTCCTTAATTCCTTCTGCTCGCAAAATTGCTGCCCTTTCCTTTCTGGTATTTTTAGGTACTTGTGGCATTCTAGAAGCTGGCGTCCCTTCTCTTTCAGAATAGGGAAAAATGTGCAAATATTGAAGCCCCGCTTCGGAAATTAGTCTTTTTGTATTTTCAAACATCTCGTCTGTTTCTGTAGGGAATCCGGCAATGATATCAGCTCCAAAAGATACTTCCGGCCTGATAGCTCGGAGCTTGTTGCAAAACTCAATTATTTGTTCTCTATTGTGGCGACGTTTCATTCTCTTCAAAATCATGTTATCTCCAGCTTGGAGACTAATATGGAAATGAGGCATTATTCTTGGATTATGAGCAATCAGGTCAAAGAGATCTTCGTCAATTTCAGCAACATCAATTGAAGAAAGCCGAAGCCTTTGTAGCTGAGGTATCAGAGCCAATATCCTTCTAATCATCTGAGCAAAAGTAGGAGTACCTGGTAAATCAGCCCCATAAGCGGTAACATCCACACCTGTTAATACTATTTCATGGTAATTTTCTGCAACTAATATCCGAATTTGCTCAGCGATCACTCCTATTGGCACAGATCTACTGTT
>CAMCTQ010000127.1 GCA_945878545.1 Rickettsia typhi | reverse complement strand
GTGGACTCCTTTTTTGCATAGGAAAATAAATCTATTGTATGAAACAGTTTTTGTGGATTATAATTAAGCAAATAGACTCGGTTTTTAAATGCAATAGAAACCACCGTGCGTAAATCTACTTCTTCAAAAGATACACCTACTATGCCAATTTTTTCAATGAGGCCTTCTAACTCAGATAATAACTCATTTGAGTCAATAATGATTCTTTTTGGTTGAATATATTCTAATTTCAAACTAGGTGAGGTACTTTGCTCAACACGTTGCTCAATTTTTATACTAAACAAATTTTCAATTCTTTTACCAAGAGACTTAAATCCATATTCTGTAATAAATTCAACAATTTTTGATTCTTGGTTATTGATCCAAGCAAATGTATCTAAATTTTTAGGAACATCAACTTTTGTATCCAATCCAACTAACTGCCAAGATAGAAAAGCCTGGGTTTTGCAGTTAATTAATAATTCTTGTTGTCTTAAACTCTTGATTTTATCAAGAGAGGCATAGACTCCTTCCAAATTACCAAAATTATTAATTAATTCTGAGGCGGTTTTTGGACCTATTCCCTTTACTCCTGGAATATTATCAGATGAATCACCCATCAAAGCTTGGACCTCTCTAAGCTTATTAGGCAGAACTCCAAATTTCACTAGTACATCATCTGCTGATATGAACTTTGATTTTACAGGATCATAAATTCTGATCTTATCATCCATTAACTGTAACAGATCTTTATCAGATGAGATTATTACAGCTTCATGATCGTTATAAGAACAGTTTTTGGCTATAGTCGCAATAATATCATCAGCTTCAAAACCTTCCTTTGCAAGTACACAAAAATTTAAAGCCTCAGCAGCTTTTTGAACTATTGAGAGCTGAGAAATCAAGTCTTCTGGAGCGGGAGGTCGATTTGCCTTATATTCTTTAAATAAATCATGACGGAAATTTTTGCCTTTGCTATCCAAAACTACGACAGCATATTCTGGCTTAAAATCATTAATTAATTTTAGAAGCATTGAAGTAAAGCCATAAATGGCACCTACTGGCTGCCCTTCTGGTGACGTTAATGGAGGTTGAACATGATAAGCTCTAAAGACAAATCCATAACCATCAATGATTAGTAATGGTTTATTTTCTAGTTTTTTATTCATAATATTCTAGAGTGTAAACTAAAGTTGCTGGGCATTAATAATCTTATTAGCAGCCTCTAATTCTTCTTGAGTGTTTACTCCTATAACAAGTTGATGGTTTTTAGAAGTGTAATATGTAACTTTTTCACCAGCATTACTACAGATTTCAATTATTTCAGTTAAATATAATTCCTTAGCAGAAGGGTTTCGTGACTGGTCAACACAAGTTAACAGGTACTGTCCTAAAATGCCAGGCGCAAAAGCCATAATACCTGAATTACATAATTTTACTTTTTTCTCTAAGTCAGTTGCTACTTTAAATTCGACTATTTTTTTAAAATCACCTTTTTCATCAAGGATTATTCTTCCATATTCATTTGGTTCTTCGTGTTCAAAAACCAAAGCTGCTATTGCAGCCTTTGAAGCATCAAGATGGTCAAATAATTCTGTTATTATCTGCGGAGTAATGAGAGGGTTATCTCCATAAATAACAGCGTTTTGTATATTGTTATTAATTAAAGAATTAGCAACCCACACTGCATGAGCAGTACCAAGTTGCTCCTCCTGAAGAGCAAAATTACATTTACTTTCAAAGATAGGCAGATATTTTTCTATATGATCCGAATATACTAAAATAAGATCATCAGTAACAGCATAAGCATTATCTACAACCATTTGAAGCATTGGTTTGCCACCAACTTTGTGCATTACTTTTGGCAGATCAGATTTCATCCTGCTACCCTTTCCGGCAGCTAAAATAATAATTTGTTTTTGCATAAGTTTATTTAATTTTGTAATAATTTCAGATAATTATAGCTGATTTAGTAATAACTGAATACATCAAAAGAGCCAAGCAATATTCAGAAAAATAATAACAAAGCTATGTGAAACATTACGTAATAAAATTTTATTTGCTACAACTCTGTATAGTTAATATTATTCAGGATTAAACATCATTTTGATTTAGATAACAATGCAACTGACCATTCAGAATCCAATAAGTTGTTTTGGAATTGGTGTACATTCAGGCAATAAAACCCAGGTTACATTAAAACCTGCTAATAAAGATGTTGGTATTGTTTTTGTTAGAACAGATGTTTCTTCTGTAGATAACAAAATTTTGGCTAATTATGCAAATGTCTTTGACACTTCCCTGTCAACTTCTATAAAAAATAACGCAGATATCTGTGTTTCAACAATCGAGCACTTAATGGCCGCGATTTGGGGATGTGGTATTGACAATTTAATCATTGAAATTGATGGATTAGAAGTGCCCATAATGGACGGTAGTAGTAAACCATTTGTGTTCATGATTGAATGCGCTGGTTTAAAGCTTTTAAATGCTCCTAGAAAACATCTAAAACTACTCAAAGAAATTAAGGTGATAGACTCAGGAACTGAAATTTTTGCCCACCCTTCAGATAGCATGATGATTGATTTAACAATTGATTTTGCAAGCAAAATCATCGGTAAACAAAAGCATACTTTTTCGGCTGGAAATAATTTTAAAGATGATATAGCCAATTCAAGAACTTTTGGTTTTGTTCAAGACCTTGACTATTTACAGAGTAGAGGACTTGCTAAAGGCGCTTCTCTTGATAATGCGATTGGTATCGATAAAGATATTATTCTTAATCACGAAGGATTGCGTCATGACAATGAGTTTGTGCGTCATAAGATGTTAGATTTAATGGGTGATTTATATACTACTGGGACACATTTTATTGGAAAAATTGATGGATATAAAACTAGCCACAATTTGAATAATCAATTTTTAAGAAAGGTATTTAGCGATCCGTACGCTTATACTTTTGTAGATGGCAATATATAAGAAGAATCCAAAGCAAGTCTAGCTACGAATATAACACACCTCTATTGGGTATTTTACCACTGGCCAAATGTTTACAATAGAAAAATATCTTTTTATTCCTTATTTATAGCCCAGGTTATTTAACTTGACGATATCAGACAAGTTATAATTTCTTATGTTGATCTTTCTCCATTCTCATGATAATGTGCTTAACAAATTTATGAAAACTATATTTTATGAATAGCTTATGTAATATATGTAACAATTCTCTATCTGTTTTGGGTTTTCTCAAAACAATGGGAGTTTCTATGTTTTCTATGTGGGTTTCGGTTTCTGTCATAGTGGTGGCCTAACGGCCATTTATTCACACCAATTCAACATCATTAATTATCTATTTAAATAACAATCTGAAAAAAGATTTGTCATTTAAATTAAAACAGACTTTTACCAACATAATAAAAACTACGAGGAAGTTACAATGCAGCAATATAAATTAATTGCTACTTATGGGTTTGCAATATTTACAATGTTTTTTGGCTCTGGAAATTTAGTTTTCCCTCTATCAATAGGATATTATTCAGCAAATAGCTGGTTACTTGGCTTCCTCGGATTGTTATTAACAGGCGTCGTGTTACCATTTTTAGGTCTTTTTGTAATTAAGTTACATAAAGGAAATTATAAGAATTTTTTCAATGAAGCTGGTAGCATAGCTGGAAATATTATTCCGTTTTTCACTTTATCTTTGCTTGGTTCCTTTGGAGTAGTACCAAGATGTATAACTGTAGCTCACGGAGGAATAAGCCACATATTCCCAGAGCTCAGTTTATGGGTTTTTGCATCATTATTTTGTATTGTATCATTTTTTCTCTGTTTGAAAGATCAAATAATGGTTAAAATTCTTGGTAAATGGATGAGTCCAATATTGCTTATAATACTCGTGGCTCTAATAGGATTTGGTATAGCAAAAGCTCCACCATTAAATATGACAACAACAGAAAGTAAAGCTTTTATCCACGGGTTTTTAATTGGATATCAAACTATGGATTTGTTCGCCGCTTTTTTCTTTTCTGCCCTAATTTTCAAA
>CAMCTQ010000126.1 GCA_945878545.1 Rickettsia typhi | reverse complement strand
TGAAAGACAAATAAAATAGAGAAATATGCCAATAAAGCACGAAGCAATTTCCTTTAGCACATTAAAATTTTCGTGGTGTTTTATAAGTATATGTTTGCCAATAACTATAGCACCTATGGATACAAGTGCTACGCCAAAACCCATGTTAATATCGGCAAAACCATTCACTTGCGCAGCAAGTGACCCGGATAGTGCAGCGAGAGCATTGCTAATTATAAGACCTAAAAGACGATAAATTTCTGCATTCTTACCTAAAATATAGAGCAATTTTTGATTATGCCCGAAACTGCGCAATATCAGGCCCACTCTACTTCTCAGTAATATAATTAATCCGACAATAAGCAGTAGACTAAGAATGCCAAGTGGTATAATCCAGTTTTCTTGATTCATTTGAGACAGGATAGTTGGCATACCAAGTACTGACATATTAGGTCTACCCATACATTGAAGATTTACAGAATACAACATAAAGCTTGCTAAAATTCCAACAACAAGACTACTGACTATATCATGTCTTTGCATAAGAGCTACTATAGACCCAATCAAAGCGCCTCCTAAAATAGCTAAGATCATTGCTGGCAGAACTCCAAGATGAATATAACTTGCAAATAGAGCGGCGCCTAAAACATAAGTGCCATCTACCGTGAGATCAGTCACATTTAAAATGCGAGAACTAAGATGCATACCAAGTACTAGTGGTAGCATGATGAGAGCCTGCTCAAGGGCTGTAGATAAAATATCCATTTTATTTCTTATTCATGGTGTGTTTGAATTAGCTAATATTTGACTATAGTCATTTTTAGCTCTGTAATGTCATCAATATCTAATATTTTCTGAGTTGCAAAGGTTTTTTCATTTAAAAAAAGTACAAACTTATCATCAAGTATTTTATGTGGTATATGTTCAGGGCTAACCCCTTGTAATATCTTTTTAGCTATAAGTCCAGATTCAATTCCTATGTCTTTTTCTCTAACACCGATTGCAAGGCTAGCGCCATTTATTACGGATCCTTCATCTGAAGCGATTACCGGTATAGAACGTTTTTTTGCTTCTTGTATTAAGATATTTATGGCACTGACGATAAGATGATCTTTTAGTATCAAAAGAGCCTGAGTATCTTTAGGGATGCTTTGCACTGCTAATGGTAAATCAACAATAGTTTGAATCATAGAGAGATGCAGGGAGATATTACTTTTTAATGCGTAGGCTTTTAGAGCGTCAATCTCTGGAGCTATTTTTTCGGATGCGCTGTAGATAACGACAATATTTCGTAGTTTAGGTAATCTGGATATTGAGGCAGATATTGGTATCTCATCATTCACACCTGTTACAAGTGGATTTTGTTTCTGATCGGGCAAAGCGGCCACGCATATTATAGGTTTATTCTTGATGTGTGAGACAGTCATTTGGCTGGCAGAGGTTCCGATAGGCATTATTAGGTCAACATTTTGGTCTTTCATTTGTTTTATTAAAGCTAGCATGATATTTGGATCTGAATGGGCGTTTTTTACTTGAATTTCTACGTCCATATCAGCTAGAGATTCTTTGATGCCAGAAATAATCTGGATCATGGATTCATGTTCAAGTGGTACAATAATTCCTATGGTTTTATGTGAACTGCTTGTTGTGTTAGGATTCTTCTTAATGTTAGTTACGCTGGAAGGCGAAGCAAGACTAGAAGAGAGTGTTAAAATTATAATGAGAAATAAAATGCGGCAAATGCTGATAATATTAAGCATAAAAATAGTCCTATATTTAAGTTGTAAATTTGATAATAAAATTTGGTGCGCGACTACTTACGCCAACGCCAACTATCATTCATCAAACTGCTAACTTTATAAGACATAAGTTATGTATTTCGTTTTCTATTAAGAACCTAACTATATATTAATTCACGAATAAGTCAAAAAAATTGTTATTGTACTTAATAAAATACAATAACAATTTGAATTAATTAACTAATAAATACAAAATTTTGAAATAAATCTTATAGATCACTGCCTAATTCAACAGTACCTGCGCATTCAACTTCTGCATCCTTAAATTCTTCAGGGTCAAGTGACAATGCGGATATTTCTACTTCCAGTGGTAATACTTCCCCTTCAGCAGCAGATGCCTGTTCAGCTAAGTCATGGTCTTTAATTATTTTAACCAAGCCGTCTACTACAGTTTCTTGAACACCTAGTTGCAGTAATATAGCATCTCCATGCTTTGCTATTACTTGTGTTAAAACTGATGCGTCTGCTCCTTGTGCCAAAAGACCTTGAGTAAGTTCTAGAGCTTTTTCTGGATGTTGAATAGCATAAAATAGTGGCGCCATCCCATCTTTATCAGGTGAATTTATATCTGCTCCTAATTTGGCAAGTAAAATGGCGGTATCAGTGTGTCCTTCTCTTATAGCTAAAACTATTGCTGAAACAGACATATCAGGTTCATCCGTAATAATTATGCTATTTAGATCAGCGCCTGCTGCTACAAATTTAGTTATTAATTTATTGTTTCCGCTTGCTGCAAGAAGATGAATCGGAGCCCAGCCATGTTCATCGAATTTGTTAGGTTCTGAAATTTTTATTTTAGACATGTAAATACCTGTGTTAAGTTTAATCTTAATATTTATAGAGATTTGTGAATTATTTGTCAATTACTTATGGTACGGATGTGCTTCTAATATGGTTTGGGACCTATATATTTGTTCGAGTAGAATAACTTTTGCTAGTTGGTGGGGCAGAGTCATTTTTGATAGGCTTAAAGTAATGTTGGCGTTTTTAATAATTGAATCATCAAGGCCAAAAGCCCCTCCAATAATAATATCTATATCTTGTCCTATCATCATCTGATTTTTAAAGAGCAAACTAAATTCTTCGCTTTTTAGTTGTTTCCCTGGAATATCTAAAATAATTTTATATGAATTAGCCCCTATATGCTCATAAATCAGCTTAGCTTCATAAGATTTTATTTGAGTTTCTGGTAATTTTTTAGAATAAGTGAGTTCTGTTTCTTTTAATTTCCACTTGATCATTTTGGCATAGTGCGTCGCTAGCTGTTTATACTCAGCTGATAATTTACCAACAGAAATAATATTAATTTTCATTCAAGCTGCCCGTTATAAAATATCTAACATAATTCAGCCATGGTGCCATCTTTTTGAGCATCCCACAATTGTTGGTATAATTTGCCATTTGTTTTTAGGGCGTTATGAGTTCCATCTTCTACGATGTGCCCATTATCAAAAACAAGAATTCTATCCATATTAAGAAGAGTCGATAATCTGTGAGCAATAACAAGGACTGTTTTGCCTTTCATAAGATTTCTAAGTGATCTCTGAATTAAATTTTCGGTAAGATTGTCAAGAGAACTCGTTGCTTCATCAAGAATCAAAATCGGAGCGTTTTTAAGCAGGGCTCTAGCAATTATGACGCGTTGTCTTTGGCCGCCAGATAGGTTATTACCTCTTTCTCCACAAAGAGTATTATAACCATCTGGTAATTTTATTATAAAATCATGGATATAAGCAGCTTTTGCAGCAGCCACTATTTCATCATAACTTGCGTTTTCAGTACCGTATTTTATATTCTCAATGATGGATCTATGGAATAAAATAGGTTCTTGTGGAATGATAGAAATATTTTGACGTAAGCTATCTTGTGTTACCATCTTAATATCTTGACCATCAATCAATATTTTCCCTGATTCGATGTCAAAAAGTCTTGCAATGAGGTTGGTAAAAGTTGTTTTCCCAGAGCCAGAAAAACCAGCTAAACCAACTTTTTGGTAAGCTTCAATTTTTACTGATTTATTTTTAAAGATGTTATTCTGATTTTGATAGTAAAAAGTGACGTTTTGAAATTCAATAGAAGGTTCTGTTATAACTAATTTCTTTGCATCAGTACTGTCAGTTATTGTATAATTTTGAATTAAATTTATAATCTGGCTGAACGATCCTATTTGTTCAAAAACATCACCAAATTCTTTTGTTAGATTCCATATATCTTCTGCAATTGCTATACATAAAGTAATTACTAAAACGCATTGTCCTATTGTGATAATATTCTGCCCTCTAAGAGAGATG
>CAMCTQ010000125.1 GCA_945878545.1 Rickettsia typhi | reverse complement strand
AGGATCTCATTCAAACTCATGAGATGTTTCTTTTCACTCAACATGACATTTTAGTTTTAGAAGGACACAATATCTACAATTCAAAAACCGTCTTGCCAGCCACAACAGTTCTAACTGCTCTGCCCTTCACCGCAAAACCACCAAAAGGTGAGTTTTTTGATTTACTGTAAAATTTATCAGTATCAATTTTCCATTCGTGATTGAGGTCGATTAAAACCAAATCAGCTCTGGCACCTTTTTTAATTACACCGCCATCGAAATTAATAATTTTTGCAGCATTGCAGGTAATTTTAGCCAATAAATCTTTTAGACTTAAAACTTCTTGATGGTACAAAGCCAAAGAAAGTGGCAACATGGTTTCAACACCAACAATTCCAAAAGATGCTTCTTGTAGTGGTTTTTCTTTTGAAGCCAAATCATGTGGCGCGTGATCTGTAGCAATTGCATCAATCAAGCCAGATCTTAAACCTTCGATTAAAGCTAAACGATCTTTTTCACTTCTAAGTGGGGGGTTCATTTTAGCATTAGTGCCGCTTTTTAAAACTTGTTCATCACTTAAAGTGAAGTGATGAGGAGAAACTTCAACTGTAGCATTTAAACCTTTTTCTTTGGCTCTACGCATTGCTTCTAAAGCTTCAGATGTTGATACATGAAGCAAATGATAACGCCCACCAACGGCTTCTAAAATTGCCAAATCGCGTTCAACAATTATTGATTCAGAAATATTGTGAATACCGCGTACGCCAAGTTTGCGAGAAACTTCACCTTCAGTGATACAGCCTTTATTAGTAATATTTAAATCTTCGGCATGTTGCGAAATAACTAAATTCAAATCTTTAGATTCTTCAAAAGCGCGACGCATTACATGAGCATTCATTACCGGCAAGCCATCATCAGTAAAGCCAACTGCGCCCGCTTCTTGCAGAGCTTTCATGTTGGTTAATTCTTCGCCTTTCATACCTTTGGTGATGCAAGCATAAGTTCTAACATTACAGTAAGCGGCTTCTTTAGCTTTAGCATGCAAGTTATTGAGAATTTCTACTGAATCTATTGTTGGAGATGTGTTTGGTTGACAAACCACCGTTGTAATGCCTCCAACCACTGCGGACTGACTTCCTGAAGCTACATCTTCTTTATGCAATTGCCCTGGATCACGAAAGTGAACTTGAATGTCGATTAATCCTGGAGATAAAACTAAGCCTTGGCAGTCAATAATTTCAGCATCTGCTGGCTTTGTAATATTCTCACCAAAATCAGAAATTTTATCACCAATGGTTAGCAGACTTCCTAACTTGTCATAGCCAGATTCAGGATCGATGATTCTGGCATTTGTGTAAATTACTTTTTTATTTGGCGAGATTGGTTGGTTGTAAGGTAGTTCGAATTTTGACATGTGATCTATTAAAATATTAAAGATTTTGTAAATTCTACCTGTGGATATTTTGATATGCTATTAAAACCTATTTCCCTTTGCTCTTTTAATTTAGATTCATCTCCAACCAGACTAATCACAGAATCAACTAATTTGTCATAAGAAGCGGCGAATACACCATCCTTAAATCTTTGTTCAATAATAGTTGTATTATTAACCTCTCCTACAACTGCAACTGAATTAGTTTGTAAGTAAAAAACTCTTACAATTTCGAATATTTGAGTATCATAAAAATGAAGATTTAAAACTAGCTTGGAATGTCTAATCCACTGATCACGCTGTTTTCCATAAACACCAAATAATGTTTTTACTTTTAGACCTTTATTGTGAAGCTCTTCTAGAATATATTTTCGACGCTCATTGATACATCCGTAAAACAAGACATCAATTTCATAATCATTATTATTAACTAAGTTTCTTAATTCTGGCTGATATCCAATATTTAACTTTTTGACATTTTTGATGCCAAGTTGCTTAAGATATTTGATGTTTTTATCGCTGTAATCCCAAAGTTCTAAATTGGATTCAAACCATTTAATAATATTTTGATTCCAATCTGAAAAAACTCCTCCTAATTGCTCGGTATTTAAAATTATTGATGTAGAAGGAATTTGACCAATATAACTATTAAAATCAACCAGATGGATACCAATAATTATATTTATTTTACTCTGATCAATATTGTTAAAGGATGTATTCGCTTCAAAACCAAGCTCTCTGATTGAATAGGTCAATAAATCAGCAATTTCTAAAAATACCGCAAAATGAATATATCCATTTGGCTGAATTATGCATATGTTAAATTTTCTATTCATTATTTCTGATCCTCAATTTCAATATTAATTGGCGATAAATCACTGCAATATCTTTCATACATAGCCTTATAAGCCTCTTCAATATTAGTGGTGAAGAGCCTGGTGTTAAATAAAGGTGCAGTAAATCTATTTTGTTCAAGTTTTTCCTTTATTACCTTTAACTTGTCTGGATTTTTTGCAAGTTCAATTGCTGTTTTTTCATATTCTTCTTGAGTTGTAGTAATTAATTCTGAAAGGTTGATAGCGTTTAATAAACTGGCAGCCACCCTTGCAGCAAATGATTTTCCAGCAAGAGTTAGTAGTGGAAGACCTGCCCATAGAGAATCTGAACAAGTAGTATGAGCATTACAAGGAAGAGTATCTATGAACAAATCTGCACATTTGTGTCTTGCTAGGTGATCTTCTGATAATACTCGTTTTGCAAATATAAGCCTTGATGAATCTATTCCTCTTTTTTGAATCTCCTTTTATAAATTTTGAATTGCACTGGGATTATCATCAAGCAGCCATAATACACTATTTTGTAATTCAGTTGCTTTTAATATTCTTGCCCAACCATCAAATGTATCTGGAGTGATTTTATAGCTATTATTAAAACAACAATAAATAAATCCTTCCTCTGGCAGTCCAAGTTCTTTTTTAGTAAATATCGTGTTTGATATTTGGCGTTTGGAATCGTTAACTTGATAGCTATTTGGAAGATAAGCTATTTTTTCTAAATAGTGTTTTTGACTTTCCTCTGGGATTAGTATTTTATCAGCTATTATGTAATCTATGTAAGGTGCCGCCATTGTTCCTGGATAGCCTAAATAGTTTACCTGTATGGGGGCGCAGCGTTTGGCGAATATTCCTAATCTCATATCTTGGGTAAAGCCTTTTAGATCAATTGCTATGTCAATTTCTAATTCTCTTGAAAGAGCAACTATCTCATCATCACTTTTTAACCTAACATCAATAAATTGGTCAAATGATCCTGAAATTCTGCTTCTCATCTCATCATCTTTATTTGGACCAAAAGAGAAGGCAATTATTTCAAATTTAGATTTATCGTGAGACTCAAATAATCCAGCCATTAGATAGGAAGTGGCATGGCGATGGAAATCTGCTGAATAATAACCTATGCAGATTTTATTATTTCTGGGTCTTTTTGCTATGGAGTAATTTTCTTTTGCTAAATAATTCTTCTCAACGCTGATCTTGGCTGTTAAATAATGTATCTTGGGAGAATCAATTATTGGCAAAATTTGAAATGGTATTGATACCTCTTCATTATTTTTGATTCTATTTTTAATATCAGTTTTATTTTTTTCGTAATCATTATCCCAATCACATATCTTAGTCTTAGTGTGAAATATTGTAGCTGGTAAAAGCTTGTAACTATTCTTTGATAAATCTGCTACCTTTTCATAACTAGCAACCGCTAAATCAAATTGACTCATGACAGCCAAAGCATTACCAAAATTATAATAGAGTTCAGCGCAATTTGCGCCTAATTGTAATGCCATATTGTAACTTACAGCTGCCAAATCTGCCTTCTTTAAATCAAGCAAAACATTGCCTCGATTTATATAAAACTCAGAACTGTTAGGTCTTAGTTGAATTGCTTTATCATAGTTAATAAGTGCCTGCTTCAGATCTTTTAGCTCATATAATACTATGCCACGATTGTAATAATAATCGGCATCACTTGAGTTAAGTTCAATTGCCTTATCATAGCTGGCAAGCGCTAATTTAAACCGACCAAGATTTTGTAATATTGTAGCGCGGTTGTAATAATAATCGGCATTTTTGGAATTAAGCTCTATCGCCTTATCATAATTTAAAA
>CAMCTQ010000124.1 GCA_945878545.1 Rickettsia typhi | reverse complement strand
AATACTCCTTTAGAAAACAATCCGTCCTTTTCTGCAACAGCTGCAGCTCCGCTAATAAGCCATTTCCGAACTAATAACTCTTTTAGTTCTTTTGAAAAGTCTTCATCAGTTATTATTGTATCATACAACTCTTGAAGTCGTGATTTTCTATCCCATTCTTTTGACTTAATAAAGTCAAGTATTGGGTTGTAGGCGTTCTCTGATGCTATCGCAGTACAGTAAGAATTGATATGCTGAGACTTAGATAAATTATTCATTTCACAAATACTAATAAGATCAGCAAAAGCTGCTTCAGACTCTGTTTCTGTAAAATATGTTTTACCTGGGATTAAGATTTCGTCTTCTCTAGAAGTTATATTACGCCGAACCGTTATTCCATAAGCTTTAATGATAACTTTTAAATTAGCTATGGTTGTTTTTAATTTATCATCACTATCTACATAACCTGCAAACATTGCTGGAGGCAAAGGAGTGCCTAATGAAAATATATTGCTTTGATTTGCTTGAGCTGTAGTTAAAGATAATTGACGTTTTTCCCTACTGAGCAATGCTCGCAATATAGGCAAATTAAGATCGGAATAAATTTTTATTTGATGTAAATAATATTCCGCTTCTGTTTTCGTACAATATAAAGCTATTGATCTTATAATCGGTAGAAGTTCCGTCTCTTCCCTAAAGCTCGGTTTGAGTATTTTTATGCGATCAATAACCTCTTGTTGCCAAGACTCCCTTCTTTTTTCTTTTATTCGTTTGATAACTGTTAAAAAAGTAAGAGGATTCTTGCCTGCGCCAAATGATTTCCATTTTTTCTCATTTATATCGTCTTCACATCGTGGATCTTGCGATGACCAAGCCTGCCAAATATCATAGCCTTGCTTTGATCCCATATAATTATGGTGCAAGGCAAACCCAACTTCCAACCATTCGTCATATAATAAGTTACTAGCTGGATATTCTTTTAAATATTCTTCGATTTTTTCATGACTTAAGAGTATTTCAACATTATTATTGGCTGTTGCCGCCGTTTTTGATACTTGGTTTACAGGTAATTGAATTACTTGTCTCTTATATTTTTCAGGATCCAGTAACTCTCCGTCATTCTCTAAACTCCATGGTTCGTATTTTTCTACTACAACGCCTTCTGGCAAATCAGTGATTTCTATATTGGCACTAATGTACATAAACTGATTTGGTTTGAAACTTGCAGCATCAATACTCCCTTTAAAGCTTAAATCTTCAACAAAGTGCCGAGTTATTTGTTCGTATTCAGCTGTCGTTACTTCCTTACTCAAAAATATAATAATCCTGATCTTTGGAGTGATTGGAGTATGGCTACTTGTGGAATAAGCTAAATATTTATATTTATTAAGAGTGTCTTTTACTTCTTGTTCAAGATCTCTTATTGACCCAGTATAATTATCGATATCAAGAACAATTGAACTTCTAAATAGCAGATTCTCTGTTTTACGTGTTTGTGGCTCAAAATGACCGGCTATAAACCATGGAATAGTATTTTTAGCCAAGCTCTTACTATATTTTATCGCTTCTTCTTGGCTAAGCTTTACTAATTGATTTTTTACTGTTTTTGTATCGCAATATGGATATTGTATCGACTCAAAAGAAACTAGCCAATTTTTTAGCTTTTCATAATCAAAGATTTTATTATGGACTATATTAGAAGTATTACCCTTTCCTATAGCTACATTACATATTAATTGGTTGTTATCAGTTAATATATTTTCTTTCATACTAGGCAACCTGCTTGTTTCAATTGATCTTTAACTTGCCATTCAAAAGAAATGATATTAGAAGCTTGTCCTTTTGTCAGAGCATTGACATCATATTTATACTTAAAAGCATTTATATGTTTCTTCTGTTTTTCTGTAGGAGCTTCATGTCTCCACCACGCATCTTTCTTCTCTATTTTATTAGTTGCTTTTTTTCGTAGAAAATCATTACCCTTAGCTATCGCAATGGCTTTTTCTCCTTCGTATACAACACTACTTTCAGCTACTGTATCCATCCTTCCTCCCATAGTATAAAAAAAGTTTTCATGCTCTAGAACACAACACCAGTATTTAAAACCGCTAGCAAAAAGTATATGTTCTCTTGTTTTTATCCATTCAAACTGAGATTTATTGATGGTTTCAAACATTTTTAATTCTTTTAGTTTGATATTATCAATAATTTCTTTTTCCTTTTGCTCGATAATACAACCACAAAAAGCACATTCCATACTTCCAGCTGGAATAATCAAATCACATTCAGGACAAGTTTTATAAGGGGCTTCTTTTTCTAATTGAGCTTTCTTTTCTGGTGATAACTGAGGTTGTTGCTCAAGACTTTTATGCAGCAGTGTAGAAATACCAAAATCGAGAACTATACAATCAGTTTTTACAATGTCAGGATATTCTCTATTATCTACAATTCTTAATCCTCGACCTATCATTTGTATCATCGTTGATTTGTAAGAACTCATGCGTAGTAATATTACGCATGAAACAGGTGGATAGTCCCAACCTTCTGTTAAAACTCCGACATTAACAATCACTTGTATCCTGTCATCAGTTAAGGCTTGAAGAATAGAAGTTCTCTGCACCGAAGAAATATCTCCGGTAATAACCCCAGCTAGAATACCCGCTTCGTTAAAATGATTTGCGACATTTTTTGCCTGATCTCTGGTAGAACAGAAAATCACTGTTTTTCTGTTTTGTGCTAGGTTTTTCCAGTTTTTTATAACTTCACTACAGACGGTTTCAGTATTTAATATCGCCGAGACCTCTCCTTCGTTATATTCTCCCATATTATTTTTAGAGAGTTGTTTCAATTGCTCATGTGTATTAACATCAATTACATAAGTTTTTGGTTCAACCAAATCCCCATCGGTTATCAGTTCTATTAATTCAATTTGGTCAGCACAATTACCGAATATCTCTCCTAAACCTTTTTTATCACCTCTGTTAGGAGTAGCCGTCACTCCGTATAATTTAAGATTAGGGTTAAGCTCTCTTGCTCTAGATATTATTTTTCTATAACTCTCAGCTGGAGCATGATGTGCTTCGTCTATTACTAATAAGTCGATACTAGGCATCTCTAACAAATTTGATTCTCTACTTAAAGTTTGAATCATAGAAAACACCACCTGACCGCTCCAATCCTTTACGTCAGCTTTAACAATCGAGGTGGAAACACCGTCGTTTACAATTAAGAACTTTTCTTGGTTTTGTTTTATTAACTCTTCTCTATGGGCTAATACCAGAACCTTGATATTTGGCGTTTTTGCCATTAACTCACCTATCACCGCTGAAAACATTATGGTTTTCCCAGAACCTGTTGGGGCAACAGCTACTGTTTGTCCATACTTTTCTAAAGCCACAATACTCTTATCAACAAATTCTTGTTGTCTATCTCTTAAAATCATATTTTTCTAGCTAATTGTTCAATTACACTTAATTTCTCCTCAGATCTTTTTATTTAAAAGATGGAACGCTATCATCAATTACTTCGTTAGAAACGCTAGCTTGAAAAGAGTTCTGTTTTGGCATGAATTCATAATATCTAGGATGCGATGGTGTAATGACGGTTTTAACTTCATTTCTATCATTACCTTTTAAATCTTTGGCAACAGAAATTTTGACAGCAAAGACAAGACCATCTAAATCCTTTAGGTTAGCTTTTTTTGCTTCCACAGCATTTGAGCTTGTATCTTTCGGGTGAATATCTTTCGCTGATTCTAAAGCAGAGCGAATAAACGTCTGCCCCATTGCTTCGTAAATAGGTCCTTTAGGCGAGTGCATACCAATAAGGCTGCTTACAAAACGCCCCTTGAACTCTCCATCTAAAATTTCAAATTTAGCTTTTAAATAAGCAGCTCCTGTTGTGCCTAGTGTAACGAACCCGTCAGTCCACCCTTTGCTATCGTCGTTATGGTAACCTGGTATTATAGTCATCCTAATTTTTGCTAAAGTCCCTTCTGGAATAATAGAAAATGTTGTTTGTTCTTGGGCTTTTGAAAAATCAAATTGTTTACTCATAATGTTTTACCTCTATATTGTTATTATTATTGTTACTTTATTTATTAGTT
>CAMCTQ010000123.1 GCA_945878545.1 Rickettsia typhi | reverse complement strand
CTCAGGCATTATCTAGCCAAACTTTTCTGCAAAACCAAAGGTTACAGCAAAGCGATTGATATGATACAAAACTCTATTCTTATGCTAGGATAGATTATTTCGAAACCTTGGCAATTGAAACTGCTTTAACTCTTTTTGCAAGTCTGCTTATCTTTCTTGAAGCTGTATTTTTCTTAATTAAACCCTTTGACACTGCACGCATCATTTCTGATTGTACAACAACTAAGGCCTTATTTGCTTCATCACCGACAGAAGCAGATTCAACAGCCGTCACAACCTTTTTAATATAAGTTCTCACTCTAGTTCTTCTGCTCTTATTAATGGCAGCTTTTTTTACTGTTTTCCTTATAGCTTTTTCTGTGGATGAATGATTTGCCATGTTCTAACTCTTACTCTTGATTTTCTTGTTCTATTGATTCTTGAATCTTAGGCGTCATACAACCTTTCGCATTTACATCTCTATCAACGAATTCAATGTAAGCAACTGGCGCCGCATCTCCATACCTAAATCCAGCCTTAACTATTCTGGTATACCCACCTGGTCGCTCTTTATATCTAGTAGCTAAAACAGAAATCAACTTCTCAGCTGCTACCTTATCTTTAATTTTTGATATAATTTCCCTCCTCACAGCAAGAGTACCACTTCTTGCTTTAGTAACTAAAATCTCAACAAAAGGTCTTAGCTCTTTAGCTTTCGGGACAGTAGTTTTTATCTGTTCATTCATAATCAGAGACGTTGCCATATTCGCAAACATCGCCATTCGGTGACTACTAGTTCTATTTAACTTTCTTCCTTTTAACTTATGACGCATTTTTTTATACCTAAACGTTTCAACAACTTATATTACCACAACTATGACGACTAACTCGTACTTCTATTATGACAAACTTAATATGGGTCTTCGTGTTTTTTAGCCAATTCTTCAACATTTTCAGGTGGCCAACCAGAGATTTCCATACCAAATTTTAAATTAAATTTGGATAAAATTTCCTTTATCTCATTCAAAGATTTTCTACCAAAATTTTGAGTCCTGAGCATTTCCGCTTCTGTTTTAATTACAAGATCACCAATATAAACAATATTGTCATTTTGTAAACAATTCTGGGACCTAACAGAGAGCTCAAGATGGCTAACCTTCCTAAGTAATACAGGATTAAACTCTAATTCCTGAGACATTTCCGCTCTCTCTTCTTCTTCCTCTTCAAAGCTGACAAACAATTCTAGCTGATCTTGAAGAATTCTAGCAGATAACGCTATCGCCATCTCCGGTGTAACAGTACCATTTGTTTCAATAGTCATTATTAATTTATCATAATCAGTTACCTGACCAACACGCGTATCTTCCACTTTATAAGAAACTTTTCTTACAGGACTAAATAAAGCATCGATAGTTATAACACCTATTGGCAAGTCTTTTTCCCTTGCGCTGCTAGCTGGAACATAGCCCCTACCAGTTTCACAATAAAACTCCATCTCAAGCTCGGCATCTCTAGATAAAGTACAAAGTTTTTGATCAGGATTTAATATCTCAACATCACTCGATACTTCTATCATACCAGCAGTAACAACACATGGTCCTTTGACATTAAGCCTAATAATTCTTTTCTCCGAACTATGCATTTTGATTGCTACATTCTTCACATTCAAAATTAGATCCACAAGATCTTCTTTAACTCCTGACTTTGAAGAAAATTCATGTACTACACCTGGAATTTTCATTGCAGTAATCGCAGCACCTTGCAGAGAGGAAAGCAAAATTCTTCTCAAAGCATTTCCGAGCGTTAATCCAAAACCTCGCTCTAATGGCTCAACTACTATATTAGCAGCGTTATTCTTCTCATCATCAGAATCAACGTAAGTAATTTTTGATGGCTTAATAAGCAAATTCCAGTTTTTATTTAGTGATAGCATATTTTTACCTTTCTCTAATGTTCTGCCTATACCCTTCTTCTTTTCGGTGCTCTAACACCATTATGGGCAACGCTAGAAACATCGGTTATTGAAGTCACAACAAAATTTTGACTAAATACCGCCCTCATAGCAGCTTCACGTTGCGATCCAGCGCCCTTAACCCTTATAGACACAGTCTTCATACCATTATCCTTAGCATTTTCAGAAGCCTTATCAACAGTAAGTTGTGCAGCATGAGGGGTTGCTTTCTTAGCTCCTTTAAAACCATGCGATCCGGCTGTAGATATAGCTATTACATTGCCTTGAACATCTGTAAAAGTTACAATAGTATTATTAAAGGTAGCTTTAATATGAACCACCCCGAGCGAAATATTTTTCTTTTTTTTCTTAACTTTGCTAATTGGACTCATTTATCTATATCCTAAATTATTGTTTTTTTCCAGCAATGGCTACACGTTTACCCTTTCTTGTTCTGGCATTAGAATGCGTATTCTGACCACGAACTGGCAATCTTCTAATATGCCTTAGACCTTCATAAGAACGTATATCTTTTTTCTTTTTTATATTAAGATTAACTTCTCTTCTTAAATCCCCTTCCACCTGGTAACTTTTTTCTATAAGAGAACGAAGGGTGATTAGCTCTTGATCTACTAAATCCTTAACTCTTTTACTTTCTGAAATACCAGAATCCTTACAAATTTTTTGAGCAGAAGTCAGTCCAATACCATAAATATATGTCAGACTAATCACTAATCTTTTATTTGCTGGAATATTTACACCTGCAATCCTTGCCACAAAATTTCTCCAAATTTTTATAAATAATTAGAATCAGAATAATATAAAAATATCTGATAAAGTCAAACTCTTTTTGCAATCAAAGCTATCTCTTTGATCACTTCTTCCTTGCTGCCCCCTGCATTCACAGTAAAAAACCTTCCTTTTCTTTTATAATATTCAACCAAAGGCAAAGTCTCTTTCTTATACTCTTCTATCCTAGCTATCACAGTTTTTTCATCATCATCAGACCTAGATGTTAGCTCACTAGAGCCGCAATGATCACATATGCCATCTATTTTTGGATTATCAAAATAATGGTTATATATGACTCCACAAGATTGACAACTATATCGCCCCATTATCCTTTTTATAATTATTTCATCAGCCACATCAAAAAATACTGAACTAATTTCTGTATCTATATTTTCAATAAAATACTCAGCTTGTTTTAAGTTTCTTGGATAACCATCTAAAATACAACCGTCCTTGTAGTCACCCGAGAGAAGGACCTTTCTAACAATTCTATTCACTAACTCAGAAGGAACTAGCTTACCAGAAATCATATATTCGCTTAAGAGTTTTGATTCCTCAGTATCAGTTTTTGCCATCTTTCTAAAAATATCACCGGTAGACACATGTGGAAGCATCAACTCTTCTGCTAAAATCTTACCTTGTGTACCTTTCCCCGAGCCAGGAGGGCCCATTAATAATATAATTTTTTTTATCATTTCTCTTTTAATTTCATTTTTCTAACCAGCCCTTCATATCTAGAACTAAATAAATGCGTCTGAATTTGAGTAAAAGTATCAATAACAACATTTACAACTATTAAAAAACTTGTTCCACCTAAAGCAAAAGCTACAGAGTACTTGTTCATAAGTATTTCAGGAACAACACATATAACAGACAAATACAACCCACCAATAACAGTCAATCTTGTAAGCAAATAGTCAAAATACTCAGATGTATTTTTACCCGGCCTTTTGCCAGCAACATAAGCACCATGTTTCCTCAAATTATTAGCTGTTTCCTCAGAATTAAATACCACAGCTGTATAAAAAAAACTAAAAAACATTATCAAAGAAACATACAGAAAAATAAACAACGGTTTTCCATGACCCAAATAGCGAGAAAGCATAGACATAAACTCTGAATTATTACCAGAAAAACCAGTTATAGTTGCAGGAAACAAAAGAACAGAACTTGCAAAAATAGGAGGTATAACACCTGAAGTATTCAATTTTAAAGGCAAATGAGTAGCATCACCACCATAAACTTTATTTCCAACTTGTCTTTTTGGATATTGAACTAAAACTTTACGCTGAGCTCTTTCAAAAAAAATGATTGTCGCTATCATAGCCACAACTCCAAAACAAATTGCAATAACTGCAATAGGAGACATAACTCCTTTTC
>CAMCTQ010000122.1 GCA_945878545.1 Rickettsia typhi | reverse complement strand
AAACTACTTATCTGTATTTTTTCAACTTGTTTCTCAAGATCTTTTTTCGATGCTAGCAAAACCTCAACTTTTTGTAATAATTCTGGTTTGTTACTCTTAAGAGTGTCAACAAGCTCATTAAGTAGCTCTTCATTGGCAGCAATCTCTTTGAAAGCAAACTCACCACATACCGCTTCTATCCTTCTTATTCCTGCTGCAATGGCGCTTTCACTGAGAATCTTAAATGCCCCAATATCACCCGTTCTGTTAACATGCGTACCACCACATAGCTCAAACGAATACGGATTTTTATCTTCTTCAAACGCACCTAGAGAAACAACTCTCACTTCAGAATCGTATTTTTCTCCGAATAATGCCATAGCACCAGCCTCCATCGCCTGATCAGTAGACATCAACTTGGTAAGAACTTTTGAGTTATCAGAAATAATTTGATTTACTTTTTGTTCTGCTAATTTAATTTCAGCTTTTGTCAGAGCTTTGGGATGGCTAATATCAAACCTAAGCTTATCGTGGGAAACTAAAGAACCCTTTTGAGTCACGTGTCTCCCTAATACCTCTCGTAATACAGCATGTAAAATGTGTGTAGCTGTATGATGCATTTTCAAATGTTTTCTATAAGAAAAATCTATAGACATTTTTAGTACATCATTTATGGAAACAATCCCTTCTTCTAAAAGACAAATATGCCCTATAACTTTACCTAAAAACTTCAGTGTATTTAATACTTGTATCTTACAATGGGGCGATTCTATTACACCAATATCGCCCATTTGTCCGCCAGACTCTCCATAAAATGGACTCTGGTTAGCTATCAATGTAAATTTCTCACCAGGCTTAGAAATTTGTTCCAATTTTTTACCATCTTGCACCAGAGAAAGAACTTTGCCTTCAGCTGACTCCAGTGAATATCCTAGAAATTCCGTAGTACCAAACTCTGATAATATATCAAACCATATTGCATCCGTCTTAAGCTCACCAGAACCTGCCCAAGCTTTTCTCGCTCTCTCTTTTTGCAAGTTCATTTGCTTGTTAAAATCTTTATTATCTACCGTAACCCCTTGTTTTTTAAGGATATCTTCTGTCAAATCTAATGGAAACCCATATGTGTCATATAGTTTAAAAGCTATATCTCCCGATAGCTCTCCGCCTTTCGCAACGAACTTCACTTCCTCTTCAAGAAGTTTTAAACCACGATCAAGTGTTGTTTTAAATCTTTCTTCTTCTTGCTTTAAAATACTTGAAACAAAATCTTCAGCTCTATGTAATTCAGAGTATGTATGACCAAATAAATCGACTAATTTTGGCAATAGCTTATACATTAGCGGCTCTTTTGCCCCAAGCTGATGCGCATGCCTCATGGCTCTACGCATTATCCTTCTAAGCACATAACCCCTGCCTTCATTTGAGGGCATTACCCCATCAGCTATTAAAAAAGCGCTGGAACGCAAATGATCAGCAATAACCCGATATGAAAACAATGACTCTCCTTTGGCCGCCACTTTTAAAATAGATTCTGTATGGCCAATTATTTCCTTAAAAACATCCGTGTCGTAATTATCATGTACACCCTGAATTACAGCCGAAATTCTTTCTAAGCCCATGCCAGTATCTACGGATTTATTCGGCAATAAAATACGATTATCTTTATCTACTTGCTCAAATTGCATAAAAACTAAATTCCAGATCTCAATAAACCTATCTCCATCCTGCTCTGGAGAACCAGGCAAGCCACCAGGAATAGCCTCACCATGATCATAAAAAATCTCAGAGCATGGACCGCACGGGCCTGTATCACCCATGGACCAAAAATTATCGTTTGTATCAATGCGAATTATACGATCATCGCCAATACCAGCAATTTTTTTCCAGTATGATACAGCTTCATCATCATTATGGTACACGGTTACATATAACTTTTCTTTCGGCAGCTTATATTCCTTTGTTAGCAAATTCCATGCATAAAAAATCGCCTCTTCTTTAAAATAATCACCAAAGGAAAAATTACCTAACATTTCAAAAAACGTGTGATGTCTTGCCGTATATCCAACATTGTCCAAATCGTTATGCTTACCACCCGCACGCACAGATTTTTGTGAAGACGTGGCTTTTGAGTAGTTACGCTTATCGATTCCAGTAAATACATCTTTAAACTGTACCATCCCAGAATTAACAAACATTAGACTCGGATCATTATGTGGGACCAATGAACTCGAAGGAACGTGCGTGTGCCCATTAGCTTTAAAAAAATCAATAAAGGTACTTCTAATTTGTTGAGTAGTAATTTTATGCATAGAACTAATTACGGTTTTTAAGAATTTTATAGACCATAACCTTAATAAATTTATGGCTAAATTACAATATTAATTTAAAAAGCTTTTTATTGTTTTTGTGTTGCAGTTGAGGTTGATCTGATTAGTGCCTACTCTAAAAATATAAAGTAGAACAATTTTTTTCATCAAAATTATTAACCAATTGAGCACCCAGCATAATTCTAAATTAGAATTTATAGTTAATCTACTAAATCATTTATTTCATAAGAAAAATATAACTATTTTTCTAGGAAAAAATGGCATTACACTTTTTGTTATGAAAAAAAATCAGGTACAAAACAGCCTTTTTATTGAATATGGTGCTGAGAAATATTATCAAAAATACAGAAAATTCTTATCTGGTTATAAAGGCTATTATGTCATGTTCTTACTAGACCATAAAGAATGTCAACTAAATCATGAAATGTTGCCAATTCTGAGCAGCCTTATTAAAATAAATCCTGTCGATAAATTTATTGCAGAGAAATATAAACCAGAAGATATTGTTGCCTACAATATTTACGAAATTAATAACCAAAATGGCGAGGTCTTAAACACTTGTATAGCAACAACCCCTTTCTCTCCTCCGCTCAGTGACTTACTAGAATACTCAATAAAAAAATCTTTTAAATATAGCGGGATCTATTTCTTCTCTTTAGAACTAGGGGCCATAATAGATCGTATGCTTCAAGCTAGTGGTAAAACTGAGTATATAGATGCTCTGCAAGTCTTTACTGTAATCACTCAAACAAGTAATATAAGGATTATCGTAAAATATAAACATAATATCATGAGCGAAAAAACAGTAGAGTTTCCTTATGATAAATCAGATATGTATCTAATTGGTACAATTGAGCAAGCAATATCTGACAAGCTATTATTTTATAAGCAATATATTAAAACTCTCGACAAACAACCTTGTATTATATTTTTAGTAGATAACACCCTCAAGCAACTCATAACACAGCTTAAGTTTGAAAATTGCCAAATCCTAACTTTGAGTGCCGACGATTTAAGTCTCGGGCCTCATCATTCAAACAATCGTTTTCAAGATAATGTTATAATAGAATTATTTAATAAGTTTGCCGCACATCTTGCTTCAAATAAACCTTTAAAAAGCATCTCAAAACTTACACTAATAAACAGAGCTGCTTTTAAACCTGTTGTCGCTATTATTTCTGGAATGATCTTAACGCTTTGTTTTATCAAGTATCACGTCATTAAGGTCCAATCCGAAGCAGATGGCCTTAATAAACAGTATTACAAACTTGCGGAAGAATATAGGCAAATAAAAAAGAGGAATCCTAACCTTTCAAATGTAAGTGATTTGCTCGAGATGTATAATTTACAAAATATCATTGCTCGAAAATCATCTACTCCTTTTGAGCACTACAAAATACTTACTTTAACCCAACATGAAAATTTAAAAATTGATAAATTATCTTGGAAGTTACTTAACCCAGTATTAGTTGATTTTTCTCAAAGCGATCTAGTAGTATCTATCGATATTAGTTATAAAGGCCCAGTGGACTCAGCTTTAACGGGAATAGAACTTATTAATGGATATGCTAATCATATAAAAACTCACTTTCAGAATTTTCGTATTGTTTTTACTAAGGACTCTGACAATATTAAAGATATAGCAAGAAGAATTACTATACCCGCACATTTTTTGATTAAAGGAAAAGTTGGGGAGGATAAAGATGATAGATAAACTCGTAGTTCATCTTAAAAACATTATTTTCTTCAAGATTATTATTTATCTACTATTTATAATCACTCTTGCCCTTTTAATCCCTATATTTAT
>CAMCTQ010000121.1 GCA_945878545.1 Rickettsia typhi | reverse complement strand
GGGTTCGTTACCGAATAACTGGACTCTATTCTGAATTTTGTATTCATTAATAAGAGTTTTTATGCGCGCGACATATGCTGGATGCTTGGCTAAATCACCAGCCATAATACAGTAAAAATTTAAGTGCTTAATTTTTTCTAAAGCTTTTACCAGTACAATATGTCCTTTCCATTCAGTCATTCTAGCTGGCAAGAGAATTACAGGAGTATTCGGTGGAACATTATATTTTGTCCTGTATTTCAATAAAACCTCAGCATTAATTTTTTCCATAGAAAATTCTTTGTGATTAACTCCTCGGTGTATTAGTACAACTTTACTTTCGTCAATTTTGTAATTTTTTATAATATGGTCTTTCACAAATTGAGAGACTGCAATAACTATGTTGCCTTCGGTCATGATGCTATTGTAGAATTTTTTGACTTTAGTATGAAAATTATAAATACCATGGAAGGTAGTTACTAACTTTATACCAGTTGCTTTTGCTGCTATAAAACAGCTCCATGCTGGAGCTCTTGACCTTGCATGGATAATATCTACTTTTTCTTCTTGGATTATTTTTGCAATCTTTTTTGAATTTAACCATATAGTTAGAGGATTTTTGCTAGCTACGTTAAATTTTATGTGTTTTGAGCCTGATTCTTCTAAGGCTGTGACAAGAGGGCCACCGGCAGAGATAACTATTGAATTATAACCTGATTCAACTATTTTTTTAGCAATTTCTAATGTTCCTCTCTCAACTCCTCCAGAGACAAGTGCAGGAACAACTTGCAGGATAGTTTTTTTGTGGTATTTTTCAGTATTCATAAAAAATTATTATAAATGAAATCGAGCATGATAAAAAAACTTTATACTAGTACAAGAGACAGATTCCTCATATATCATAAACAAGTTAGTTCAAAAAATAAAGCTCCTTATGTTATTTTTCTTCATGGATTAATGTCTGATATGAATGGTCAGAAAGCTTTAGCTACTGAAAAATACTGTGCTTCGATGGGGTATAATTTTATTAAATTTGATAATTTTGGTCATGGTGCGTCTTCAGGAAAATTTACTGATCATACAGTAAGTGATTGGGTAGTAGGGATAAATTTAGTCATACAAGAATTGACAGATAAGCAAATTCTAATCATAGGATCAAGCATGGGAGCATGGCTTGCTTTAATTGCGGCAAAATTACATCCAGAAAGAATAATTGGTGTTATTACTCTCGCAGCAGCAGTAGATTTTACTGAAGAATTGATGTGGAATAAATTCACAGAAGAAGAAAAAGAAACTATAAAAAAACAAGGTATCTATGAAGTTCGCGGTAATAGCGCCCTTTGTGAGGAAGTTTACCCAGTGAGTTACAAATTGATAGAGGATGGAAGGAAACATCTGATGATTAACGACAAGTCTGAAAGCAAAATTGATATTTCTAGTCCTGTGCATCTTATTCACGGTATGCTCGATGTTGATGTTCCTTACCATATTTCCTTAAGAGTCGCAGATAAGTTAAAATCACAAAAAGTAGTTGTTAAGTTAATAAAAGATGCAAATCATAAACTTTCTAGGGAAGAAGATTTGCATATTCTATATAATTCAATAGAGGAATTGCTGAATTTATAGAGTATATAATTATAGATGAATATGTTAAAAAATTATCAGGAAAAAGGGCTAGCAATAATTTTATCTTCTCCTTCAGGAGGCGGAAAATCAAGCGTTGCAAAGGCCTTAGTTGCTATGGACTCTAAGTTGGTAACATCTGTTTCGGTTACCACAAGAAAACCAAGACCTGGTGATATTGATGGTGTGCAATATTTTTTCAGGTCAAGAGATGAGTTTATAAAAATGGCCAATAATGGCGAGTTAGTCGAATATTCAGAGATTTATGGTAATTTATACGGTATTCCAAAAGAGTTCATAGAAACACAGTTTAATAAGGGAAATAACATAATATTTGATATTGACTCTCAAGGAGCCTATAAGTTAAAAAATATATTGCAAAATTTGGTTGTCAGTATATTTATTTTACCACCATCTATTGAAGAGCTCCGCAAGAGATTAGAAGCAAGAAATCAAGATTTTCCCGAAGAAGTCGAGCGTAGGATGAATTTGGCTGCGGGTGAAATGGAACGGGCTAAAGATTATGATTACATTGTAACAAATGATGATTTTTTAACTACTGT
Source organism: Rickettsia typhi (assembly GCA_945878545.1). Taxonomy (GTDB): domain Bacteria; phylum Pseudomonadota; class Alphaproteobacteria; order Rickettsiales; family Rickettsiaceae; genus Megaera; species Megaera typhi_A. The sequence goes on along the minus strand of CAMCTQ010000121.1, from coordinate 1,957 downwards.
AGATGAAATATATAAATTAATCAAAGCAGAAAGGGCAAAAAGAGGATTAACTTGAAAAGCAAAAAGAAAATAGTTACTGGGGCTCTCTTGGGTACTATAGTTGAATATTACGATTACAGTTTATATGGTTGGGCCGCTGGGATATTAGCGCTTAAGTTTTTTCCCGAGTTAGAAAAGGTTCAAGGTCTCATGTATGTATTTGGAATTTATGCAATTTCATACATATCAAAGCCATTAGGATCAATAATATTTAGTTTTATAGGTGATTATTATGGTAGATCTGTTGCTTTGAGAATTACTATAATTGGCATAGCAATTCCTACTTTCGTGATAGGTGTTTTACCTGATTTTCACAGCATTGGTGTTATTAGTACGTATGTTCTTATATCTTGTAGATTTATTCAAGGTTTTTTTATGGGTGGGGAGTATGACGGTGCTGCTATTTATGTTATTGAGCATTTAGGTAAAAAACATCATTATACTGCTTCAGCGATCACCAGAGCGATAGGCGTAATTGGTTTATTACTAGGTGTTGCATCTGTTAATTTCTTTAATTCATCTATATTTCCTGAGTGGGCGTGGCGTATACCATTTTTGTTATCACTTCCTTTAGCACTTCTTACTATTTATTGTAGAAAGTTTTTAGTTGAAACGCCTGATTTTTCCGATTCAATAGAACAAAAAATTGAAATTTCTGGAATATCTACTTTTATCAAACGTAATAGTCTAAATTTACTGATGATAATCTTTCTTGCAGGTGGAATGGGCGTTACTTATCAATTATCAATCATTTTTATGAAACAATATCTGTTAATAGTAGTTCCTGCTACTAGTATAATTATGACAAGCTTTTCTGTTCTTATAGTTTTTGTATTCGGAGTTTCTATGCCAATAGCTGGATTACTTGCAGATAAATTTGGAAAAATGATTGTTGTAAAATTTAGTTTATTGCTAACGTTGATTTCTAGTGCATTGATAGCTGCAGGGATCCATTACCAAATAGTGAACTTAGTGTTGATTTCAACTATTATCTTAGCAGCATCAGTTGCGCCGTTCAACGCTCTAGCTCATGGGGTTATGATCAAAGCCTTTCCAGTTAACGAACGTTACAGGGGAGTTAGTCTTGGTCATACTATAGGATCAATGCTAATGTCTGGAACAGCGGGGTATATTTCTTTGTATTTTATGAAGGAATATAAAATTATGCTATTTCCTGTAATATATATCGCATTTTTTGCGTTAGTTTCTTTTTTTGTGATTTATCAGTTTTCAAAAAAATATAATCGACCTATTGAAAAATAGTGTACACTTACCAATATAGATCGATGATCTTGAATTTGCTTACCTAGACATCGATTCTTGTTCTTTAGGTTTGGTAACAGATTTACTTTTTGCGAATTCTTGTTTCACTTTTATTTCCAGCTCTATATCATGCTGATATTTCATGCCATGTTCGGTAAGGATAGTGCCAGCTTTCATTACTTTTTCTTGATCTGGTTTTGAAAATTTCTTCAGTACTTGATTTTTAATATTTACCAAAAACTGCCATGACAACTCAATTTTCTCCTGCATAGTAAGAGTCTTTTCTTCGGTGGTTATATGTTTTTGAATGTTGTATAGTTTTTGAGCTTCTGGGTCTACAACGACGATTTTTTTTATTTTTGGTCCTTTGTTTCTTTTTACTAGCAGATACACTAAAGCAATTCCTGCTACAACTAGTAGAACGATGTTAAATAAATTTGACATTTTAAGTAATTTTTAGTTTCAATCTTACTTATATTGTACAATTCAGGCGTAACGTTATCTAGTAATTTATGAGATAAAATACTATATTTGGATAGTAAATGTGTACTCTGTGTCCTAAATAAACTTTAGAACCGTTAGAAATGAATTCTTTCCGCTAAGTTTATTTTGTATTGTAATTTACAAATTTTAATGGGTCCACTGCATTTTTCCC
>CAMCTQ010000120.1 GCA_945878545.1 Rickettsia typhi | reverse complement strand
AGTCACACAAGCTAAATTAAGTTTCTTACTCGTCCGGATATACACCCCATAAGAATTTCTTTGCAATCCATCCTTTATAGGATTTACATACCACTTGGCACCAATCATTCTTACATTTTATCAAATTACAACGTATCTTTGGCTTTAATTGGACTATTATATCATCATAACTTCCTGGAGAAGCAATTAAAGGCATAATATTTTTTGATACTAAAATAACTGATCTTTTTGCCGATAAAGCACTTGCATGCGCCCAGCCCCCCTCTCCACTCATGTCACGGACTTTACGCCACTGCTCGTATTCAGCTATTATCTCAACTGGTTCAGCTTTGCGAATAAACACCCATTCAATGGGACAGTCCACAGCTGGACCGGTCCTCACATTCACTTCATCAAATTTAATTGTTACAAATCTTGGAATTGGTAATTTTTCTTTTGATATATCAGCAAAAGCTAATGAACAAACGTTCACAACAAATGTCAGCCCTACAAATATTTTGCACCAGGTGTTATTCATCTTCTTCAGATTCTTCAAGAAAAGTATTATCTTGCTTAACCACAACATAATTTCCGGCTCTAAATTGCGCTTTTATCCGATTAATTTCATATTCACTTATGCCTATAGATTTTAGGACAGCACCACCTAGCTGTAACCCAGTTTCGTAATCTTGAGGAATAATTGTTGTAACACCAATATCATAAAATTCTGTACAATTCTTTAAGTCTTTTAACCTTACAACAACATCAAGATCAGCAAAATTACTCTTAATGGCCTTAGCTGTTTTTCTAATAGTAACCGGGTTATTCATTGTAAGCACAATGGTCAAAGCTCTATCAGCTCCAACAGCCTGCAAATTACTTATCTGCGAAGTGTCGCCAACAAAAACTGGCAAACCATTAGCTATCTCTTCTGTTACAACCTCACCATTAACATCAAGTGCTATATAATTTATTCCTTCTGCTTCAAGCACTTTCGCAACCATTTTACCCACTTTACCAAATCCAGCAATAATAACATGATTAGCTAAATCTCTTGCCCCGTACTCGATGATCTGCGCAGGCGTTCTACCAAGACCTTTTTCTATTCTTTCAGCAAATTTTTGACCTATCATTGCAAGCAACGGAGTTAAAGCCATCGAACAAGTTACGACAAGTAACAAGATGTTAGCAACACTTTCCTCAAGAACCCCATATTCTTTGCCAAGATTGAATAGAATAAAAGAAAACTCACCCCCCTGAGAAAGTAACAACCCAGCATGAATCGCTACCCCCTTATTAAATCCAAATAAGATGCATAAGCCAGAGATGATAATAGCTTTTAAAAGAATCAACGCTAAACAAGAAGTAATTATTATTGTTATTTGGGAATATATTTCCATGACGTCAATCTTCATACCTACACTCATAAAGAAAAGACCAAGTAATAAACTCTTAAAGGGATAGATACTTTCCTCGGCTTTTACCCTGAAATCAGTTTCAGCAACAAGAACTCCAGAAACGAATGCACCAAGAGCAAGAGAAAGACCAAAATGTTCAGTTCCCCAAGAAGCTGAAAGAACTACTAACAAAGTTACTGCAATTGGTAATTCACTACTCTCAGCTCCTGAATCTGAAGAAATGAAGGAAAATAGAGGTCTAAGCAGCAATCTACCAGCAATAAAAATTACACCAAGAGCAACAACTGCTTTTAAAAGTGAGTAACCTAGCACCATTACCAATGATTCTTGACCATTTCCACCGAGAATGGGGACTATAACAAGTAATGGAACAACAACAAAATCTTGCAACAACAAAATAGCAAGAGCAATCCTACCTATTTGCATAGATTGACTTTTTGTTTCGTTAATTACTTGCATAACTATCGCAGTTGAAGATAGAGCAAGACCACCAGCAATGATTATAGCAGCATTATTGTCTCCAGTTACTAGAACTATAGATCCAGCAATAATTAGAACAGTAATAAGAACTTGTAGCGACCCGAGACCAAAAACATACCGCCTCATAGCCTTAAGTCTCTCAATAGAAAGTTCAAGACCGATAGCAAATAGCAGAAATACAACACCAAGCTCCCCAAGCAACGTTGTTTGCTCATAGGTAACAACTTTCATGCCATGATCTCCTATCATGGCTCCAGCCACCAAATAACCAAGTACGGGACTTAATTTTAACCTCTTAAAAATCGCAACCACGAATACCGCAGCCGCGATGAGCATGATAACTACAACTAAAATCTGACTTTGCATTAATTTCGGACTCTCTAATTTAACTTTAAATTCGCTTCTTTAGTATAATAAAACCATTAAAAATGCATTAATACAAGTTAAAGGGCTAAAAATGGGATAACATAAATTATAAATGTTTTTATTTTTTCTTTCCCCATAATTCTTCAAGTCTAAATTTCTCCCTTGCCTCAGGGTGAAAAATATGAACAATTACATCTCCAGCATCTAGTAAAACCCAGTCTGAATTGTTAAGGCCTTCAACTGAGGCTGGCCACTGAGCATTGTGCTTTAATTCGTATACTACGTGCTCTGCTATTGCTGATATATTTTTTGCCCCCCTGCCACTAGCAAAAATCATATATGTTGCTATTGGCACTTCATTTGCAAGTTTAAGAACACTGATGTTTTGGGCATTTTTATCTTCTAATATTTTGACGATAAAGTCCTTTAATTCCTTTGGGTTCTCGATCATTAGTCTCGCTCTAGTAAAGAATGTTTAATTTGAGAAGATGAAATAGGATACATCAACCCCTTGTGAATTATTATATTATCAGTTTGAGTTTTCGCAAGAATTGGTTTGAATTTTAAACTAAATTGAGAATTATTGACAAAACGCTCTCCTACTGGCCTATCAAATAAAATAATTTTACATAACTCTGATATTTCTTCAGATTTGTGCCATTTATGAAAATTAGCTAAATTATCCACTCCCATTAACCATACAAAATCGTTACCAGAAAAATACATTATTAACTTTTTGAGAGAATCATACAAGTATTGACTATCAAAATCATGTTCAGCAGAACTTACAATAACTTTTGGATGAGTAACGATTTTTGCTGCCTGCTCGGCCCTTTTGAGGGTTGTATATTGATACTTAGGTTTCAAGGGATTTTGATTAGCTACTAACCAGATTACATAATCACATTTATAAATATCGATAGCTTGTTTTGAAATAAGAAGATGACCATGGTGTGCTGGATTAAATGAGCCACCAAGAACCCCTATTTTTAATTTTGTGTCCTTCAAAAAATTTAAGGATTGCAAATTGTAGGTTTTCTTTGTAACGTTCATTAGACAGTATTTAACAATAAGAATTTAATTATGGCTATTTCTGAAGCAGAGCTACTTTCTATATTACAACAAAATTTTCCAGACGCGAAAATAAAATTAAAAGATCTAGCCGGAGACGAAGATCACTATGCTCTAGAAATAAATGACTCTTCATTTAAAGACATTCCTTTGGTCAAGCAACATAAACTAGTTAATACAGCTCTCGCGGAAGTCTTGCATACACGGCTTCATGCTATAACCATTAAAATTAAACATGACTGATACCAAATCTACAAATTTATCTTTTGACAAGAAACATCACCAACCTATTCCTCACTTCTTCAGCCGCATCTTCAGCCAAACCAGAGACCGCTTCCTGCCTTAAAACAGTATTAGAATACAATAAGGAATTAACATTATATGAATCCATTTTAACAAAACTGCCTGTGGTTAATATTTTTAAGGATTGTTTATCAAGCAACTGATAGGTTACTGTAATATTTTGAACTTCCCTTAGAATATCAGAATTTGATTGAAGAATATTATATGACCTCAAAAAAGACAAAGTCGTATTTAGAATATAGCGAGTATTTTTTTCTGGTGGAAAAATACTTTTTATGTGGTTATAAAAACTTGCTCCTTCAACCGTTGCAATAGGAGCTATTTCAACAGAAGAAAGAAGATACTCCCCATTTTTATCTGTTTTATAAGCTGGAGTAAACCCACAAGAAGCCTGAAGTAGAAGCACAAATATCAACAATAATTTTCTGATATTTTTTGATACAGATAAGCTAGCCATTGCTGTCATAGAAATCTTTTGGTAGTTTGTAGGTTTGCCTAAATCATAAACCTTAGTCAAAAACTA
>CAMCTQ010000119.1 GCA_945878545.1 Rickettsia typhi | reverse complement strand
GCTGTTTTGCATCCAAAGAGTAGGGTTATGTGGCTGTTTCCATTTTTCAAGCCAATCTGTGTAACCTTTTTGATAAGGAAACTCAGGATGAGTTTCATCAATAAGAATCCCTTCTTCATAACCCATTAAACTAATAGCAATCTTGAAGGTGGAGCAAGGGGCGTGGCGCATATCGCATTTCCCTTCTTGTTTAACGACTTTACCAGCCTCTTTAGCAACGAAACAATTATTTGAAGCGTAGGTATTGTGAGTAAACATAGTTATAAAAAGAATTAGTAAGTATTTTTTCATATATAAGACCCTATATCAGTTTAAAATTGTTAAAACAAATATATAAATTGCCTAATAATGTCAATTTCAAAATTTGAAGAATGACTAACTGACTTGTGATATTGCTGATCCAAGGGATTTGTTCGAAATCGTCAGTAACCTGGCAGCTGTGAAGATCTTGTGATTACTTAGCTTCTGCCGCCATGACGGTTCTTGCTTCTTTGCAAGATATTTTCTGAAGGGGCTATGTTTGTTCCTTAAACTCCTAGCTACGGCGTTTTCTTGCTTATTACTAATTAATGTTTTAAAGAACCACTTTGGCCGTTGAATAAAGTCCACCATCAGAGAACTTTAGATAAGGTGGGCTCGGTAGTTACATCGCCACGGCGACGCAAGTGACCAATCCCTTTAAAATGCTTATGTCCTGGGAGTTTTTTATCTATCCTGACGCACCAAGCAGCCCTAAGTTATTTTTAACATTGTTCTAACTTTTTTGCAACAGTTTTTAATTCGTCAAATATTGAAGAAAGAACAATTTGAAAATCTTTATTGGCATCTTTAAGGATTTCTCCTCCTTCTAGATTTAACTGTTTTTGTTTGTTATCCACAAGATTAAGTGCAAGCATAACTAGCAAGAGTTCAAAAGATGCAGAAGGATTTGTTTGTTTTATTTTGTTTATTTCCAGATCTAACTTTTCAGCAAGAGAGTTAAGCTCAGTATGGTTTTCTTCTGGGCAAGATAATTTAAAATCTCTGTTACTTAGAGTTATTGTTACTATCGACATAATGAGTTCTTATTTGTTCTAGCTCTTTAATATATTCCCTAATTTGATCAAGAGTTGCCAAACTACTTTCTTTTAGGTGCTTATTTTGCATTTTTAAATCTTCGATTTCCTTGTCTTTAATACTTAATTCAGAAATAAGCTGGTCAGTATTATTACTAATCTGTTTTATCAGATCCATCAAAAGTTTCTTGCTTACTTCCATCGTCTATATCATTTGGTTGGCTTGTTATAATAGAGATCCCAGTTTGAGATTTCAAAGTATTGTATGATACTACCACTAACACCAATAAAATAACAGAGCAAATAATTATATATTTTTTATACTTACTACTAGTTATAGGTGTATCACTATTGCTCAGTATTTGAGATGTTGTTAAATCATCATCATGCTCTGCCTGCTTGATTCCTAAGAAGTCATAATACATTTTTGTATAGCCATCAACATAAATTTTTCCAGGTATAGAGTCGTAGTCTTCTTCTTCAAGAGCAATCAAATATTGTTTGCGAATATTCAAATTATCTGCAATATAATCTATGCTATAGCCACTTGCTTCTCTTGCTTCTTTTAGTTTGGAAGTCATGTTTTATTCCCTGAGTTTTCTTAAGAATAATTCAAATTTTTTGTTAGCTAATATAAGCATATTTAGATTAACAGTTTCTTGCGATTTTAGTTCTGTTACAAAGTTAGTAAAAATACTAGCGCTTTGAGTATTGTTATTAATCCAGTTTGATAAATCAACTTTATTTTCATGTCTCTTTATTATTTTTGTAATAAAACGCCTTTGTTTATCATATAAATCATCTTTTAATGACTGTATTGATAATCTATTCCAGTAAGAGTCATCTATTTGCGCTTCGCAAGATTTTCTGAGCCAATCTATATTTAAAAGATTACCACTTTCAAAATATAAGTTTGCTACATCTTCATCTTTAGAATTTGTGATTTTGGCGACATGAATTATATCAAAGGTAGAAATTAATAATTCAAGAGATGCAATATTAGCTGCTAATTCCTTTGAAATACCAGCTTGTTGATATGTGGTGACTTTCTGAGCAAATTTTGTTTTAGTTTCACCAACTTGCAGCTTGTTCATTAAATTTGTTATCCTATGAATTTGTTCTTTATAATCTTCTATTATACCGAGGGTATTAATAGGAGGTTTGGTATTTTTTATAAACCAGCTAATACCTCTACGCATTGTTTTTGCAAGATCAGTAAACATATCTACTTTTATCTCTGTAGTAATTTTTTGGTCAAGGTTTTCTACCTCTTGCCATAACATATCCAGATCAAAAAGTTCACAAATAACGGCATGAGCTCTTGCAATGTCACATAATTCTCCTCCGGTTTCTTTTTTAATCGCAGTGACCAAAGGCCCCCCAAGCTGATTAACAAGTTTATTAGTAATTATAGTAATTATAATTTCCTTTTTTAAAGGATGAATCATGATTTCATGATTAAATTTATCTCTCATTAATGGCGGAAAATATTGGACCAAATATTTTTCAAGATACTCATCATCTGCAATGTTTGAGTTAATAAGTTGTTTTTCTACTAACATTTTGCTATAGGATAGTAGAACAGAAAGCTCAGGTCTTGTTAATCTCTCTTTGGTGACTGTTCGTCTTGAGATCTCGGACATTGTTGGTAAAAATTCAACTTCTCTATTGAGCAAACCTTCTTGTTCTAAATCACGTATCAGTTGCCCAAAATTTTCAATATTCAAAACAGGGGTTTTTTGTGCAACGGTAATTGCCAAGTTTTGGTCATGGTTATCTAGAAGAACTAATTCTTCAACTTGAGTTGTCATTTGTTGCAAGAGGGTATTGCGTTCCTCTAAGGTACATTTTCCTGAAGATATTGCTAAATTTAAAGCAATTTTGATATTGACTTCATGGTCAGAACAATCAACGCCAGCAGAATTATCAATAAAGTCTGTGTTTATATGACCACCGCGCATCGCATATTCAATTCTACCGAGTTGAGAAACACCAAGATTGCCACCTTCGCAAATTACTTTGGCACGTATATCTTTGCCGTCACAACGCAATGTATCATTAGATTTGTCGCCAATATCTATGTTATTTTCTGACGACGCTTTAATGTAAGTTCCTATTCCACCATTCCATAATAAATCAACATTAGCTTTTAAAATAGCTTTTATTAGTTCGTGAGGAGGAATAGAACTAACGTTTAAACCTAAAACCTTTTGTATTTCTTTTGATAGGTGAATTATCTTTGCTGATCTCTCAAAAACTCCTCCACCTTCTGATATTAGTTTTGGATTATAATCCGACCATTTGCTGCCTGGTAGATTAAATAAACGTTGTCTTTCTTTATAACTTGATTTGTAATCAGGAGTCGGATCTATAAAAATATGCATGTGATTAAATGCTGCGATCAATTTTATATATTTTGACAGAAGCATTCCGTTGCCAAATACATCACCAGACATATCTCCAATACCAATCACGGTGAAAGATTCTGATTGAATATCCTTTCCCATGTCATAGAAATGTGATTGCGCTGAAATCCAAGCTCCCTTAGCTGTTATAGCCATTTTTTTGTGATCGTAACCAACTGATCCACCTGAAGCGAAAGCATCTCCAAGCCAGAAATTATATTCGAGCGAAACTTCATTTGCATAATCGGAAAAAGTTGCAGTTCCTTTGTCTGCTGCTACTACTAAATAAGGATTCTCATCGTCATGAATTACTGTTTCGGATGGTTGTATGACTTTACCATTAACCAAATTATCGGTAAGATCTAAAAGCCCCCTTAAGAAATTCTTATAACATCCAACAACTTTTTCCATGTAATTTACACGGGGCATGGTACCTTGTTCAAATTTAACAAAGAAACATCCTTTGGATCCAACTGGTACTATAACAGCGTTTTTAGTCATCTGAGATTTCATCAAACCTAACACTTCAACCCTGTAATCTTCGCCTCTATCAGACCATCTAATACCACCGCGTGCAACTTTTCCACCACGAAGATGTATTCCTTCGAACTCATTAGAGTAAATGAAAATTTCAGCGTGAGGTCTTGGTAGTGGTAAGTCTGGTACTCTGTGCGAGTCAAATTTAAATGAAATATAACTTTTTATTTCATTATCTTTTGTTTGGTAG
>CAMCTQ010000118.1 GCA_945878545.1 Rickettsia typhi | reverse complement strand
ATTTGAAGGATCAATTGACTTAGGTGGGTTAATAAAGCAAGAGCAAGCAAAAATATATCAAAATTATAAATACAATTTTAAATGTGATTATAAAATAGTTAACAACAAGATTGTTGTAACCGCAAAACCTCAGGTTTTATCAGACCGATCAAATCAATTGTTAGTGTTTAGTTTTGGTTATTGCAAAGAAGGCCGTCTTAAAGTGCAGGAGATAAAAAAATCTTTTTCGACCGAAGAAAGCGAAAACAGTTTTATTTCATTTGATTATAATAAGATAATGATCCGCGACTCTCGAGGTTTTGGTACTTGTGGTTATTATGAAACACGACAAGGTGGGGTAGGGATTACATTCAATAGCTATAATGATGCTGTGGATTTTAAGGCAAAATTAAAACTTCATTATAGTCATATATGGACGCCATGAATAAAACAAGGATAAAATAAAGAAAATATATAGGTAGAGGAATAAAAGGAAGCTGTCATATATTCGGCATCGTAGAGTGCCATAATGGTTTCTGCATTCTGCTTAATCCTGGAGAGATTCACTCAAGTTAGCGGCATCTATAGTACCTTGACGTTAGCACGGATTTATCTCCAAAATGCGTATTTATTATCTCCTTATACCTTCGTTCTCTTTTATCATTCCTTATTTTATATTTATTGCTAAAGCCGTATACTTATTTTGTATAAACAATTTTTTTGTAAATACATGCATAAGCAATCCTTGCTAATTTATTGGCTACAGAAACACAAATTACATTAAAGGCCTTACCATTGCTTTTAAGTCTTTCAATAAATTGATAAATGATATCTGTTGGTACATTAGCCTTATAACTTCGCATAACAATTGATCTTGCGGCCTGTATCAGCATAGTTCTAGCATATCTATCTCCTTGCTTAGTTATTGATCCAAGCCTAATTACTCCACCGGTAGTATTTTGTTTTGGTACTAACCCGAGAGAGGATGCAAAATCTTTAGCACTATCATAGTAAAGCATAGATTTATTACTTAAAATACTAGCATTTATTGGCCCTATACCTGGAATTGTTTCTAGTATTTGGGCATTAAATGATAATTTATTCTTTTGTCCAAGCTCCTGATCCAATTTCTTTTCTCTTCCAATTAAATGGCTAATTTCTCTAGCATAAACAAGCATTTGTGTATACACAACTTCACTGATAAATCCTTCTTCAAAAGCCATGTTAATGAAGTACTGACAATCTTTAGCAAATTTAGCTTTACCGCAAGTAACTACATAGCCAAATTCTTGTAACGAAGTAAGAAGCGAATTACTCCTTTGGATCCTTTGTTGAATAAGATTTTGTCGCACTTTGTGCAAATACGAAATCTCCTGCTGATTCTTAGACTTAGCTTGTACATGCATAAGATTTGGATCTAAAGATGCTTTACAAATAGCAATTGCATCATTTATATCATTTTTCTGTCTGCTCTTTGCATAGGGCTTAACATCTTTTGGTTTTAATAAATTACCTTATGACCAAGCTATTGTAGCCTTTGGGCAGTGTAATGGCTACCACCACATGCTTCAAAGGCAAATGTTTGTACTTTCGGAAATAAAATTGGAAGCTGTTCAAAAAACTCTATACGTTTGATAGCTTTCTTAAGTGTTACTTCTCCTTTGCTGTTTATACCAGCTAAATGAAATTTTGTTTTTGCTAAATCTATGCCAATTACTTTATAATTATTCATGGTATGGACCCCTTATTTTTAAAAATTGATTCCTGGTTCATTATCGCTTTTGCTTTATAAAACCGTTGATAAGTTTATCTTTTCTTATCATTGGCGTCCATACCATCAAGTTAGGATAATAGGTAAGAGTAAGACTTTATATTTTGGGGATGCTAATCTAAAGGCAACTATGAAATATGACGATACAGAACCACTTGAACTACAAGGGCACGAGGCGGTTAATTTATCTAGTCGTACGAAGCTATTACCTTTTGTTCAAGCGGTGCTTGATAGGTCAGAGCAGTTTGTTGTGGAAGAGATTGATACCCTACAATTTGCAACCAAAGAGCTAGCATCTTTGGTTAATGAAGCGGGATTAGGAGAAGAAGATGCAATAAAATCACCTGAGCTAATCGGTAATTCGGGTGTATGTGACGAAGTTGATTCGCTTAGTCAATAAAATCAGAGCTGTACTAGATTGAGTATAATGGGTGGTGTCCTTAAAATATCCCCAATTATACTAAATCAGGTTATAATGGCGATCTTCCCAAGTTTTTTTCTGGCGCTATTGCACGTTTAATCAAAATTTCATTAGCAAGGTTAACGCCAAGAGTTTTTTTTGCAAAATCTTTAGCTGGTGAATCTGCTGTCATTTCTTTAGCAATTTTGCTTACATCTCCACGAATCTTATTATTAATTTCGGCCTTTAGGTTTTGCGTGCATTCTTTAAAAGCTTTAGAATGAGATGGGTTTTTTTCTCCAATTTCCTTCAGTTGATTTTCAGATTTACTTAATATATCGGCCGCGATAAGAATATAGCCAACCTTGTCAATAATCTTACTTTCCTTATTAAGGCATTTTATCATTTCTGCCTTAGCCAACTCAATATTTTTATCTAGGATTAGGGTCGCCTCGGCAATTAATTCTTTTGGAACGCCATTTTTCTCTAGTTTGTCTAATGTTGACCTTTTTACGATCTCTAGTTTTTCATTAATCTCCCTTTCGGATGATGGAATATGATTTTCTGCGTAGTCGGCTAGTATCGTGAGCAATTTTTTTGATGATGCATTCTTGGATATTTCCTGAGCTGTCTCAGAAGCCGCTTCGAGAGTTAAATTAAATTTTTCTATGCGGTGTCTAATTGAAACTAGTTCCTCAGATAAAGTAGATGATGATATTTGTTTTGCGATTTCCATGAATTTGGAACTAGTTTCATGTACCTGAGAGAGTGTTTTATCTTGTTGAATTTTATCCAAACTATGGTACATGTTGTTTACTGTTTTACTCAGATTTTCTGTTTTCAAAAAGTCACTAACTTTGCTTAATACGCCAGTAGTTTTTAAAGCTAAACCCAGTGGAGGGGAATAAATCGAAACTAGACCCAAGATAGCTGGAGATGTTTTTGAAATAATTAAATCAGATAACCCAGGAAAATTCTTATCAATCGCTTTTTTGAAATCTAAAATTCCTTCTAAAATAGTTATAGTTTTTTCTGATAATATTGCACTATATAGTAAACCTTCTCCTTTTTTTAAATCAGTGTACAGATTAGAAGATGCTTTGTTTATTGCAAAAACAAGAGTCTTTTTGAGTATATTGTCAAGCAAGCTCTTTTCATTATCGGATAATTTTAACTCTGTTATAACAGGTTCAATTATATATGAAAAATTTGTTAAAAAATTTGTTAAATCTATGGTAAAGCTTGCTGCAATTTCTTTTGCAGCTGCCTCGAAGTTGGCAAATTCAAATAAGTTGCCTAACTCTTGAGAGCTAAGGCTGGATAAACTCTTTTTTAATGAATTAAGAAGGTGAGGGGCATATTGTTGTATTAATTTAATTTTCTCGTTTTGAGTGAGTTGATTAAATTGTTCAATAGTTGGGATCATGCTAGTAAACTACAAAAAATGGATATAAAAGAATCTTATCTCAAAAAAAATATACTTTCATTATAAATAGGATATTTAAAAAGATTTTTCTAAGTAGGGGTACTGTATGTTAAATTCACGGAACATTGGTAGCAAAAGTTAGGTTGTTTGTAGAAAGATAGCTAAGCAGGTATTGATAAATATGATTAATGTGAAGCAAAAATACACCTAAATATGATGTGTTTCTTCCCTAAATCTAAGGTTATCGTATACTAATTTGCTTTGTTGGCCTAGAATTACTTTCAAAGTAAAGATTATTTTAGGATTAGGCTTTGTATGCGCAAAACACTTGTATTATCACTGATCGCCATGCTTTCTACTAGTGCCTCTGCAGTGACATTGGAACAAGCTCTTACGAGCGGATATAATCAAAATGAAGAGTTGCAAACTATTAGAACTGATTTCTTAAATGAAATAGAGCAATTTCCTAGGGCTTTGGCTGGTTTTATGCCAAGGGTTTTCGCAAATGTAGACTCGACTGATTCAAAAGTCAAAAGAAACACTAAGCTACCTAATCCTGGTACTGACTTTACTACATCTGATAGTTTGAGGTATAATAGATCTATTACCCTAGAGCAA
>CAMCTQ010000117.1 GCA_945878545.1 Rickettsia typhi | reverse complement strand
CCAGCTATTTCTTGCGTGATAATATTTAATTCTTTGTCTATATCAACTTGTGCAAATAACGAATTTTGTAAGATATCAGCAAGAATTTCAATAGCTTTATCAAAATTCTCATTTAAAACCTTACTATAATACACTGTCTGTTCACGGCTTGTGTAAGCATTAAAATAACCACCAATTGCATCAAACTCCTCAGCCATTTTCTCGGCACTTCTATTTTTCGTACCTTTAAACGCCATATGCTCGAGAAAATGAGAAATCCCAGACTCTTGCTCAGACTCATACCTGCTACCAACTTTAACAATAATATTTATTGAAACTGAGTTCACATATGGCATATTGAACGTTACAACATTTATACCATTTGCTAATTTGCTATTTTGAAAACTCATAATTTGTTGATCTCTTTATGTTAATCTCATTAAGGATAGCGGTTAAATTTTCTCCAACAACCTTAATATCATAGTTCTTTATTAGCCTCAAGTAAGCTGAATATGACAATCTTCTTGCTGCTAACTCATCCAAAATTAATATAGATAATTTATCTGCTAAATCTTGACTTGATTCTATTTCTGTTAATAAAGCATCCTGCTTATCTCTCAAAATTTCTGTAGGCCCACCTGATTTAGTAGCTACAATAGGAGTTGAGCGTTCCATTGCCTCAAGTAATATTATACCAAATGGTTCGGAAGTAGATGGGAGACAAAAAATATCTATCTGATCAAAGAATTTATTCTTATCCTCAATCCACCCTAGAAAAGTGACTTCCTTAAGAAGATTCAAATCACTGACCAACATTCTTAAAACCGCCTCTTCTTCTCCTGATCCACCAATCAATAACCTGATATTATGACCCTGGTTTTTAAGCAAAGCTATCGCTTCAATTAAATAATTAAAACCTTTTTTAGCTACAAACCTACCAAAACTACCAATGATTATGGGTTTTTTATATTGCTTCTCTCTATAATTATGAGCTACCTTGCTCATATTAGGTACATGGAAAATCTTTTTCCTGTTAAAACCACGATTAGCTAAGTAATCAATTAAAATATTAGTTACAGAA
Organism: Rickettsia typhi; assembly: GCA_945878545.1. Classification (GTDB taxonomy): domain Bacteria; phylum Pseudomonadota; class Alphaproteobacteria; order Rickettsiales; family Rickettsiaceae; genus Megaera; species Megaera typhi_A. Next base: position 3,202 of record CAMCTQ010000117.1, on the reverse strand, counting down.
ATAATGTAATCGCATTTCTTAAGACGTTTTGTTTTATAATTATGAGCAATGCCAATTAAAGGAATAGAACTTGGCTTTAAACTATGAGCAAAAGAAATAGCTCTGCCACCGTGAGCCAGAAGTATATCGGGTTTATACATAGCTATAAGAATGCGTAAATATATTTTGGAGAAAACACACCACTGAAATAAATTTGGTAACTTGATACTTCCCGGTAATTTTCCATTGATCTTTGCAAAACTGCTGGTTATATCAATAACCTCGTGACCTTCTTTAGTTAAAGTAATACTATAATCAAGAAAAGACTGTTGGATACCACCAAGGTCTCTTGACATCATAATATTAAATATTCGCATCTTAAACCTTTCGTTTTTTTGTGATATTTAGCTATAAATTACTACCTTCTTTCAAACATATTCTTTAGCAAGTTCGCTTATCTTTAAATAATCAGTTTTCCCACTAGCAAGCAGAGGAATTTCTATAATTACCACTATAATTTTTGGTATATATAGCTCTGAAACCGCCATTTCTTTTGCTTCTTTAGCGATTTGCTCCCTTGTTAAATCCTTAATAGTAGTAAATAACAAAATCTGCTCACCCTTTTTATCATCCGGAACGCAAATAGCAGCATGCATAGATTGACAATTATCTATTTTACTTACTAGCTCTTCTACAGCTACAAGTGATATCATCTCCCCTGCTATCTTAGCAAACCTTTTTTCACGACCTGATATTGTTATATAACCCTCTGAATCAACACTTACTATATCACCAGTATCATACCAATCATTCCCTAACTTTTCAACAAATGGCGCCTCTATTACGCCTGGATTTTCTGGTTTCATATAACCAAGCATTATATTAGGCCCTTTGACACAAAGCCTTCCTCCATTTTGAATACCCTCAACTGGTTTCAAAAAATATTCAATTTTTGGTAAGAATCTACCAACAGAACCAGCTTTATAATACATAGGTGTATTTGCCGCTATCGCTGGAGATGCCTCGGTTACACCGTAAGCTTCAAGTATTCTAATACCAAATTTATTCAGCCATATTTGTCGTGTTTTTTCTTTAAGCTTTTCCGCTCCTGCTATAACATATCTCATCGAGTAAAAATCATATGCATGAGCATAAGAAGCATAAGCAGCTAAGAAACTATCAGTTCCAAACATTATTGTAGCACCTATATCATAAATCACTTCTGGAATTATTCTGTAGTGCAGAGGAGATGGATATAAGAATGTCTTAACCCCTCCAAGAACCATGATCATTGTTGCAGTCATACCAAAACTATGAAATAACGGTAGCGCATTAAAAGCTAAATCATGAGGATTAAAATCAATTATAGCAAGCGCCTGACAACGATTCGATTGTATATTTCTATGAGATAGAGCAACCGCCTTTGGCTTACCTTCTGTGCCAGAGGTAAATAATATGACTGAAGGTTGTTGATCATCCCTTTTTGGACAAAGATATTCGTAATAAATTTGTGGGAATATACTACCTATCATGGCCTTTATCTTTAACAAAGGCCTAATATGTTTTCTTAAATCTTCTAAATATATAATTTTTACTCCCTGTTCTGACACTAGGCTAACAAGCTCTTCAAGCTCTGCTTTTTTGACAAATCTTAAAGAAGTATAGATAATTTTGATTTGAGCCGTCATGCAGGATGCAATTACATTATTTGCTCCTGAAGTAAAATTAATTATAGCAGGAACTCTTCCAGAAGATTGCATCGCAAAAAAAGTAATCACAGTACCCACCATGTTAGGTAGCATAAGCCCTACTTTTTCTCCAATTTCTGTTTGCTTAGCAATTAAATCACTGAGAACAAATGATTTTAAAAAGATAGTTCGATAATTACTGCCGTTACCATCTATATCCTCCAAAATTTTTGTATTCATACCAAATAATTTTGCGGAATTAATCAATGATTGGAATAATGTTTCTTTGTAACCTGAACTCTCAAACATCATGTCCCTCATTATATCGTAGAGAGCTTGACTAATATATTTTCTTCTTTCTCTGCTATCTAGATTTTCCGATGGATTAACTTTCTCAGGCGGCAGAATAGTAATGGTAATTTTCCGCCTTACAGAAAACTTAGTTTTTAACACTCCGCGAATTTTTGAAAAGCAAGTAAATTGGGTGCCATCAACTCTTATTGGCAAAATAGTAGCATTCGATTTATCAGCTATCATAGCTGGGCCTTCATAAACTTTCATTAAGGCGCCAGTAAGACTAATTCTTCCTTCAGGAAAAATTGCAATTTTTTTGTTCTTTTTTACTTCATCAATTAAACTCTTAATAGCCATAGGATTATTCGGTTCAATTGGGTAGGTACGAACCAATTTTAGAAATGGCTTAACCCACCATTCTTTGGCTACTGACATATTGATAGCAAATTGAATGTTTTCTGGGATATAAGTCGCTATTAAAATTGGATCAATATATGATAAATGATTCGCAATTATAACAGTTCTTTTTCCAGCTTTTCTGTAGTTCTCCATCCCTTTCACTTCAACACGATAAAAGAGACTGAAGATGGCTCTAAAAATCATTTGCAAAAATTTTAGAGGCATTATTTTGCTATTTGGTATGAGTTTATATATATGAAGAGCAACCACAAAATTTAAAATACTTATTATTAAAATTACTGATGGTATAGAAAATTTCATATAAAAAAGTAATGACAATATAGCCGTAGAACCAGCCATAAAGACTGAGTTTATTAAATTATTGGCAGCAACTACTCTACTTCTATAAGCAGGAGATGTAAAATACTGCATTACGGCAAATAATGGCACTACATAAAATCCACCAAAAGCGGATAGACAAAACAAATCAAATAATATCCTCCAATAATGTATCCTCGATAAAAATTCAGCAAGACTTTTTAAATGTTCAGGATGATAACTAATTTCAGCAACACTGGTTGCAAAATATAGTTCAATACAAAAAAAACTTATCCCAATAGCCGAGATAAAAACATACTTTGTCGTAATATTATTAGCTAAAATTTTGTTACATAAAAATGACCCAACACCCACGCCAATTGAAAATACTGCTAGAAACAAAGTAGCTACACTTTCATCCGCCCCTAAAGTTTCTCTGGTTAAAAGAGGTATCTGGGCTAGAATTGCTGCACCAATAAACCAAAACCAAGAAATCCCTAAAATAGCTAAATAAACTTTATTTC
>CAMCTQ010000116.1 GCA_945878545.1 Rickettsia typhi | reverse complement strand
TGATCATATACCAGTTAATATTGTATTTAAGGATGAGTTTAATAATATTTTGGAAATCAACAGCCTAGCAGCTCATGATGTTGGTGGTACCGTTCGTGACTTTGAAAAAAAAATGTCTATGATTTATTTCCTAAAATAGCTAAACAATGACACGAAGAGGATTTACAAGTTTTGAAAACCAACGAACCTATAACTATATTTCAAGAATTTACTGTTGCGAATCAACCTCCTGAAATATTAATCATCAGCAAAATCCCTATTGTCACTAAAGAAAATAAAAAATTAGTACTAACTGTTTTTAAAAAATCAAAAACAATTCTGTACAGACCAGACACGTTGCTAGGTTACTAAGCAATCTGAACTGTGGACAAAAGAGATAGTAGGTTTACTAGTATGTTGTCATTTCTACGTAACCACCGATGTCATTCCCGCGCATAGGCGGGAAATCCAGAAATAATAAGCCTGGATCCTTACGTCAGCCTACAACTTCCTCAGGATGACGGTTTGCTTTTTGAACCATAGTCGTGAACAGATACGAAACATCAACTCTAGTCTATCATTTTAGCTAATTTACTCTTTACAGAAGGTGATAACATTATATTTAACTCACGAAGCTGTTTTTCATCAGCATAATTTGGTGCACCCATAAGCAAGTCCTCGGCTTGTTGGTTCATTGGGAACGCAATCACTTCACGAATATTTACAGTATCAGCTATTAACATCACCATTCGGTCTATGCCAGGGGCAATACCACCATGTGGAGGAGCTCCATATTTGAAGGCTCTGATCATTCCACCAAATTTACTATCTACTTCTTCCCTTGAGTATCCTGCTATTTCAAATGCTTTATACATTAACTCCGGCTTATGATTTCTGATAGCTCCACTTGAAAGCTCGATACCATTACAAACTATATCATACTGAAAAGCTTTGATTTGAAGCAATTCCTCTTGGGTTTTAGCTTGCTCTAGAGATTCTATTCCACCTTGTGGCATAGAAAATGGATTATGACTAAAGTCAATTTTCTTTGTATCCTCATTAAACTCATAAAATGGAAAATCAGTAATCCAACAAAATTCAAAACGATTATAATCTATCAATTCAAGCTCTACTCCAAGCCTTGTTCTAATTTTACCAGCAAGTTTTGATGCTTCTAGCTCTTTAGCACAAACAAAAAATACCGCGTCTCCATTGGTAATTTTAGCTGTACTTTTTAAACTCTCCAATTGATTGGAGTTTAAAAATTTTGCTATCGGCCCTTTAACCTCTCCCTCTTCAGTAAATGTAATATAACCAAGACCACTTGCTCCTTCATCCACAGCAAATTTAGTCAGGTCATCAAAATATTTACGTGATTTGGCAGCTACTTTTGGCCCAGGAATCGCACGAACTACAGATCCTTTTTGAATATTATCTTTAAAAACAGTAAATGATGAATCAGTAAAAATACTTGTTACATCGACAATCTCGATTGGATTACGTAAATCTGGTTTATCATTACCATATTTAAGCATAGAATCAGAATATGGAATTCTTACAAAAGGAGGCTTTGAAACTTTTTTATTCCCAAATTTACTAAAAACTTCGAACATTAATGGTTCAATTGTATCAAAAACGTCATCTTGAGTAACAAAAGACATTTCAACATCAAGCTGATAAAATTCGCCAGGAGACCTATCTGCTCTTGCATCTTCATCACGGAAACACGGAGCTATTTGAAAATATCTGTCAAAACCTGACATCATCAGCATTTGCTTAAACTGCTGAGGCGCCTGCGGCAATGCATAGAACTTCCCTGGATGTAATCTACTTGGCACCAGAAAATCACGAGCTCCTTCCGGTGAACTTGCTGTAAGAATTGGAGTTTGAAACTCAGTAAAATTCTGAGAAGTCATATATTGCCTAATTTCAGCAATGATTTTAGAGCGAAGTATTATATTATTATGTAATTTTTCACGTCTTAAATCTAAAAATCTATATTTAAGTCTAGTATCTTCCGGCGCCTCTTGCTCAGAATTTACACTAAGTGGTAGCATTTCTGCTTCTGATTCCAAAACATAACTCGTCACCAACACTTCAATCTCGCCCGTATCTATTACAGTATTTATATTATCTTTCTCACGAGCAACTACTTTTCCTTCCACTGTAATAACACTTTCGTAACGCAAATGACTGGCTCTATCCTTTAAAGTTAAATCTTGATCTGTAAAAACTAATTGCGTTATTCCGTAATGATCTCTAAGATCTATGAATAATAAATTACCATGATCTCTACGTCTATGAACCCAGCCAGATAATTTTATTGTTTGGCCAACAACTAATTTAGTTAGTTCATTACAATTGTGAGTCCTGTATTTATGCATAAGTTTAATAATATTAAAAATTCCGATAAGTAGACAAATATATATATAATAAGCGTTTTAAGCAACCAAAATCATGATATTTATAAACAATCAGTCGGACTTTAATAAGATATGTGAAGATCTATCGCATGAAAAAATTATTTATATGGATACTGAATTCCATAGAAGAAGAACTTATCATGCAATTTTGAGCATTATCCAAATTAGCTCCCCTAATCACAAAATAATAATAGACGCTCTTGTTGCCGAATTAAACCTTTCTGCTTTAAAAGACATACTGATTAATAACGATATTTTGAAAGTGTTTCATTCTCCAGACCAAGATTTTGAAATATTACTAAAGCTTTTCGGCGTTTTACCAAAAAATATTTTTGATACTCAAATAGCAGCAAATGTTTGTGGCATGGACGAGGGAATGGGATATAGCAAATTATGTAAAACAATGCTCAATATCGATATAGACAAATCTTTTCAAAAAGCTAATTGGCTTGAAAGACCTCTATCTAATGGATTGTTAGAATACGCAATACGTGATACAGAATTTCTAATTCCTATACATAGAATCTTGTCAGAAACTCTTACAAGTAGAAAATTATGGGATAACTACAATTCAAAAAGCGCTAAATTATTAGATACTAACTCATATAAATTCTCAGCAGCCAAAATACTTCAAAAAATGAGACTGAACAATAAAAGTACTGAGTTTATGAGTAATTTAACTGACTTTATCACTCTACGGGAAGAATGCGCCCAAACACTTAATATTCCAAGAAACCACTGCGCAAGTGATGATGATCTTATCCTTTTTTGCAGTCACTTACCCACTGATAATGAAACATTGATTAGGCTGCGTCTTAATTTTTTACCAATATCAAAAACTCAGTTTAAAAACAAAATATTTAATTTATCAGAAGGATTAAAATCCTTAAAAAATTAGTGTACATCCTCTACGGACTTTATCTAAGAAAATTTAATTTTAAACTCTAAATATTAAATTTTAATTTATGGATTGCATTGAAAGTTATTAATCTAATAAGCTAAATTTCAATATATCCTAATAATTTTAGAATTATTTAAATAATTTTCCTAGTTTCTAACAAATAAACTTGTACCATCAAGCAAGAATATTTAACATTCAAACTGTTAAATATTAAATATTTATTTGTCATGGCAAGAAAAAGTATTTTTAAAAAATCTCAAATCAACCATTCCTTGAATTTTTTTACTTTTAGCAAGAACCCTATTCGCTCTCTTCTGGCTATTCTAGCTTTAGGAATAAGCCTTGGCATTGGATACGAGGAGATAGTTGGTATAGGCACGTGGCATAAATTTCAAGCAGATACCGATAAAATTAATGTCTGTTTTACACCGCCATCTGGTTGTGGTAGTTTGATTGCACAGCAGATCTCACAGGCCAAAGAATCAATTTTTGTTCAAGCTTATGGACTAACATCTGACATGATAATTCATCAATTAAAAACAGCTCATGAGAGAGGTGTTAAAGTTAGAATTCTGCTAGACGGAGGAAATTTAAGCGATAATCAGGATGTTTTTGAACAATTTAAAAAGGTTGGCATAAACGTATATTATGATAAAATGCCTGGTATTGCCCATAATAAGGTTATAATAATTGATCGGAAAAAGCTTATAACAGGTTCTTTTAATTTTACTAGCGCGGCTGACAAAAGAAATGCTGAAAACGTTTTATTGATTGATGATTCTGATCTTGCTAAACTCTATATAGAAAACTGGAAAAGTAGAGTACTACAAAATAAACATTAACAACTTATAAGATAATTACTGTGAATAAAATATTTCTTCGTTATTTTCTTTTGACAATCTTTTCTATAACTTTTTCTCTACAGAATGCATCAGCATTAAGTCTTGAATTACCAATTGACTGCAAACTT
>CAMCTQ010000115.1 GCA_945878545.1 Rickettsia typhi | reverse complement strand
TTTTCTGCTAATTGGTTCTAGTTGATAAAATAGTAACAACTTCAACACTTCCTCAATTATTAATTGAAAAACAATCTATTAGCTTTTAGATTCTTATTTTACTTGTCATCCATAATTTAATAGAATTAAAAATGATAGTTATAGATGTAAGGTATTATTATGGCAGGAGAATTTACGGGATATGGCGACCGTCAAGGTCAAAAAATGGGAGGGATACACGCAGCTGACCCAGATGGCGGAAGATATAAACTTCAAAAAAATGGTGAAACAGATGTATTTTTAATTAAACGTGATACACAAAAAGGACAAAATGACATAGCCGAGTATTTAGCTGCATCTATATTTCAAAAAACAGCTCCTGGCTACGGCGCAGAAGTTGAATTAGCAAAAAATACTTCCGCAACTCCTGATAATCCAGGTAATAAAAACGCTTTTCTAGTTTCAAAATATTTTAAACAATACAAAGATTTTTTCCAAGACCGTAGCCTTTTTAAAGAAAGAGGCAAACTCCTATCAGGTTTAGAAGCTACTCCAATAAAGTCTCCAAAAGATAAATTGGCAGAAAAAAACAAAGATGGCTCGTATAAATATACTGGTTATGAACAATCTTTGGTTACTTCATTATTAGTTGGAGATTTTTCTGTACATTCTGGAAATATGGGCGTTATCGGCAAAGACGGAGATCCTCAGAAAAAACTAGTCAGGATAGATTTTGGAGCTGCTTTTAGAGATTTTAGTCCAGACATTAACCCTTATAAGTCTGTAAAGAATAGGATTGGTCAAGAAAAAAACTACTTCCTGCGCGATCACCCAAAAGAGAGAATTGTTAGTAAAGAATTTTCTGACGAGTTGCGCAGGGTGGGATCGCAGGATTTAAATGCACTCGTTGCAGAAAAATGGGCTGATATAGAAAAGAATTTTGATGACAAAACTATAAAAGCATTTGGAGCTCAGCTCGGATTAGGAAAAAGCGCAACACCAGAAGAGATAAAAGGACATTTAGCAAAAACCTTTCACAAAAGGCAGCAATCACTTGTAGACATGGCCAATGAAATTGACATTAGTTTGGCAATGAAAATTAAAGATCCCGTTGCCAGAGCCAATAAATTACAAGAAGCTGTGGATAAGGCCGTTAAAGAAAGTCCAGATCACTGTCAATATATTTTAGATAACCCTAAAAAATCACAACTAAAAATCAAGTATTCTAAAGAAGTATTAGGATTATTAAAAGAAACATTAGCGTCTGAAAAAACTAAAACTATTAACCCTTTATCACCCCCAGCAAAATCTCATGATGCTATCGTATTAGCAGATAAGTTACAACCTAAAGCTATTGTATTAGCCGATCCTATTAAGCAAGCAATTAAAACTCCTGTTTCTAGCCAAATTGATTCTCCTACTAGCAAGTTGCAGAGTGGTGCTATTGATCCTATTACTTTGATAAGGCAAGAAGTTACAAACAAACAAAATGAGATTCTAAAGAACGCCGCTGCTTCTATTCACCCAGAGATAGATAAGCTAAGTCCCAAGGAATTTCAAGAATATTTGGCAAAACCTGGGAATAAACAAAAAGTTGAACAAGCTCTTGAACACCCTGTAGTCAAAAAAGATCTTGAGCAAGAGATCCAAAAAGCTGAAGTAGCTGGTTATAAAAAGTTTAATGAAGAATTTGCCAAAGTTGCAAAACCTGTTGCTTGGGATAGCCCTTCTTCTAAGGCTAGTGAGAAATTGCAAGTAGTAAAAAACGGTGCTGGAGAAGAAATATGTACGTTGACTGAGAAAACAGTTAAGTTATCTAAAACAACCACCCTGCCAGATGGTACCACGCAGCAGCAAGAAGTGAGCGCCAGAACGATCGAGTTTCCGCCTTCAATCAAGGAAGGAAGTGGCCCGATGCATGCGTCATTTGCCTTAAAGGATGAACATGGAGAGAACATGCCAGCCAAGGATGCAGTTTACTTCACCGCGCATTATGACAAATCTGGTAAATTAACAGAGGTAAGTTCTCCACAGCCAGTGAAATTTATGGGAAGTAATCCAGAAACAGCAGTTGGATATATTGAACGAGATGGTCAAATATATACATTGCCAGTCACGCAGAAAAACTACGAAAACATGATGCAGCAAACTATCAGTTTATCTAAAAAAGAAGATTTAGCTAAGGATACAGTGGTAATAGACTCGCCTGTTAAGGCTAAGCCAGTAGCATTGCCATCTGTTTCTCCTAAGGCGTTACCTAAAATTATGCTTACTGGTCCAGAAAGCACTCATGCCGGGCAAATAGATAAGATCCTCAAAGACAGAACTCCTAAAGAAGTAGTAGAAATTCTGAAGGATCAAGTAAAAAAAGGTAAAGAGGATGTAGTGGATTTAATAGTTAAGGCAACTGACCCGAAGAGACCGGAGCAAGTTCCGGCTAATGGCGTTCCTAAATTAACAGCAATGGATTATAAAGAGGCTTATGATTATGGTATGCACCACGCAGCTCCCGCTGCTACAAGTTTACCACTTCAAAAATTTATGCATACAGCATGTGCCAAATTAGAAACCCCAGCTAAAATAAGCCCTGAATACCACCAAAATCTTGTAACCTTTAATACTAAACAGTTTGGCAAAGGAGCTCATAATCATTAGTCGAGTGCTTTCTAACAGTACTTTCCAATTTTCCCTTAGGTTTTAAATATTTCTTATAAAATTCTAGGGGAAAATTTTAGCACTTGCTTATCTACTATATCTGGAACCGATTTGATAAACTTTTACAGGATGATTCCTAATAGTTAGCACCTCATTCAAAGTGTTCTACATTGCCGAATGGACCTTTGTTTAGATGGTGGGATCGAGAGGATTCGAACCTCCGACCTAGTGATTAGGAATCACTCGCTCTATCCTGCTGAGCTACGACCCCATGTCAGTAAAGCTGATATACTAACGAATCAGAAACTATTATTTTGTTATAATATAAAAAAGATTTTATACAAGAAAATTTCTGGAATTTTCTGAAGCCAATGATACGAGATTTGCTGACCTAAGATAAATTAGTTATAAATCATCCTCTCAGCTCAAGCCAGTATTCCATAATCCGTTTTAGATGTTCTGGATCAACTTCAATCTCGTGATCTTCGAAGTCGTTCAAAGACAATACCATTTCTTTTAAGTAGGCTAAATCATCCTCATTAGGAATTTCTTCATCTGAATAAGTTTCTTCTAAGTTTTCAACAATTTCTTCAATATCACTCCAATGCATCACTACTCCTTACAATTATTAAAGCGGTTATTACGTATTACTATTTAAACGTAACTACCATTAAAAAGAATATTAGTATATGTTAGCAAACAAAATATACTAACCAGGTGAGATGATTATGCAACAGCTATATATAGGTCAATAAAAAGGTTTTTGGAGCATAGAGGAACAAGGAAGATTTTGGTATTAGTGGGATTATTAGTTGTTACTGTAATAAATCAAAGAACAGCTGAAGTTGATGATAACTCAGTTCTTGAAATTATTCAGGAATTTGCTAAAACTGATGGATATTAGCTCAATTGCTTAGAGAGTAACTCATTCAGTAGTAGATATGGATTTAGAGAATATAATGGATATTGATACTATTGCAGAGGAAGATGCAAAGAAACTCATAAAAAAATTAGTACAAGAGATAAAAGAATATGATATAGCCTATTATCATGAAGATGCTCCAAAGATTTCAGATGCAGAGTATGATCAGTTATTTTTCGCTCTTAAAAATTTAGAAGAAAAATTTCCTGAGTATTTAACGGCAGATAGTCCAACCCAAAATGTTGGCAATGAAGTTCTGAGCAAATTTGAAAAACATGAGCACAAAACACCGATGCTATCTCTTGCTAATGGCTTTGATTTTGATGATATCACTGATTTTATTGACAGGACAAAAAGATTTCTTAGTGTACAAGATTTTCCAGAAATATATTGCGAACCAAAAATTGATGGTGTCTCTTTTTCAGCTACTTATGTAGATGGCAAACTTACAACTGGTGCTACTAGGGGTGATGGTTATGTTGGAGAAAATATTACAGCTAATATTAAAACTATTAGGAATCTTCCTCATAGGATCGACAACGCACCGAATCTTTTAGAAATCAGGGGAGAGATATTCATTGAGAAAAACGATTTCTTGGCTCTTAATAAACAGAAAGAATTACAGGGGAAATTACCTTTTGCTAATCCAAGAAATTTTGCTGCAGGATCGCTGCGTCAATTAGATACAAGCATTACACGTTCAAGACCGCTGAAATACTTTACTTATGCGATTGGTTACTCGAGTTCAAAATTTGCTGACAACCAAGAAGAATTGTTAAAA
>CAMCTQ010000114.1 GCA_945878545.1 Rickettsia typhi | reverse complement strand
AACATAATATAGCAATACTATGTTGTCAATAGTAGTCCTGACCCATTACATGAGAAAAATTTTAAATTCTCAAATCCTATAATTTTATAGTATCTATATTATTAAGATTTATAGATACAAAAATCACAATATCTTTAACTAAAAAATATATTTACATAGTTTTGCAGATTATTTTATTTGCTTTTTTACAATGTTTGTCTTATTATCAACGCCACATCTTCAAAAGATAAGTTAACTTATTAATCAATATACTATATTATGTCGTACAAAAAACCAATGCAAAAGCTTATTTCATTTACTGATAATAGCGCAGATTTCGAAAATGTGAAAGAAGACATGAAATCAGGGTGGAGTATAATAAGTTTAATAAAGAATGGAAGTTATTATGTTGGCATCATGGAGAAAACCGACCAAAATGCTGCTAATGATCAAGATTCATTTTTTATTCCTCCAAGAAAGAAAATCAAAATCTCCTCTTAAACAAGCAAGCCTGGAATCCTTACATCCGGCCTACTACGACCTCCTCAAGGAATGACGTTTTTTGCTTTTTGAACTAGAGCCGCGAAGGGATGCATAGTTTTTAAATTCTAACTTGCACCCTATCATTAATTCTAGCTTCCTTCAATTATCAATTTATTTGATTTTTATTAGATTCCCCCGTCAAGAGCTTGAGGTTAATCTAAATTTTCAATAGTCAAAAAATTCTAATTACGATATCTAAGGGCCATATTTCTATTCCAGAAATATGGCCCTCAGAATTCATTATCAAATAGCTTCAAAATCGTAAGATTACGTCATACGCTGAGATAATTTAACTTTTCTAATCCCAAAAGAATGCTTCATCTGCTGTAGAATCATCATTTCCCACTAAGCCTACAGCTCTATAATCATCATTTCCCACTAAGCCTACAGCTCTAGCATCTTCCGCTTCTTCTCCTCTTTCTGCAGCAGCAGATCCTTGCATTGATGCAGCTACTTCATAATCAAATAAGCTAGGATCCTCAGCTCTTAGCAGCACCTCACTAATTTGCTTTGAATCTAAAAATTCATATTCTGTTACGATTTTTATAAGTTGTTCTGCATATCTATCTCCTTTATCTAATAATTTTTTATACAATTTAGCAAAAACATTAAGATCTATGCCTTTTAAATTTCCATAATAAGATTGATAAGAAAAAGCAAAATTCCCAAACGCATCTTCCATCGTATCAGGTACTTTGGCAATCTTGTCAAACTCCTGTTGGAAATATAAATTTTTACTATGTATATAGAACTCACGCCATTCTTTTATAATTTCATCCTGTACATCTTCTTTTGGAGATTGAATATTATTTATCCTTAATTCTATTACCCCCTCTCGCAAAGATATAAAATGGCTACTATCGCAATTAAGATTCTTGGTATTAATTAGTTCTATTAATACGCTATTAAATAATCCATGAATTTTAATTGTATTAGGGCTCCATTTCTCTGGAGTCTTTCTGGCAACTGCATCATCAGTTAATTCAAATATCCATGTTTTTACGGCTTCCGCTATTTTGTTCTTATCATGATCTAATGCGTTTTTTAGCCCATCAAGTGTATTTTGGAATAAAAAGTATTTTTCATAATCTGAGAAATCTATCGGTTTTTGGGAGGCTTCCATATCCCGAATGAATTTACTTTGCGCAACAAAAACTAAATTCATTAATTTCCCTAATTCACACATTTTTAGGTCAGATAAAGTGTGAATCAAAAGATATGTCATAGCTTCATCATTAGATGTTCTAGCACTATGTATTATGGTTGCAAGTACTTTTTTGAAGTCCCAATGAACTCCAAGACGATCATCGATATTACGCATACTATTCGCAGATAATTTATCGATTATTTGAGGCACGGTAAATCTTTCGCCTACATATGACCAAGTGGTATTTACCCAACCACCAAGGTCTTTTTGCTGAAACCAACCAATATTATCATTGATTTGCGCTTCTGATAAATTATATCCATTTAATTTTGTTAAAACTTTACGTGTAACCTCTTTATTTTCTCCGGAAGAATCTAATTGGTTTAAATTAATATTTTCTTCTATGGCTTTTTTAGATTGTATTTTCTCCTTAGGTTCAACAGAACCAGCTATTCGTAAATCATTAATAAGTTTTAACACCGATGGTCTCTGTGTATGAACATAAAGCTTTTGAGCTATATCAATTATTCGCTCACCATCAGCACTTATAGAATTAATATTGAAAAATTTTACCTCTGAATGAATAGTATATTTTAGTGCCTCCTCTAGCGTATTTAGAGAAGTTGCAGAGTTAGCCCTAATTGCAGTTCTTGATAATTCAGACAGGAACGCAGGCAAAAACTCAGCTGGAGTTTTATCTATTATCAATTTAACAAATGAAAGCCCTCCTTCTTTAATCAATGCCTTCTGAAGTGGTGTTTGTCCATTACTGTCCCTTATTTGTAGTAATTCACTCAATAATTTAGCTGGGATTTGATCTATAATCGACTTCACGCACATAGATAGAGCTACTTTGTCAACCATCAAGTGAAGAGGAGTACTTCCATTGCTGCCCTGTATGTGTAGTAATTTATGTAGTGATTCAGTTGATATTTTGTCGATTAAATTATCAAGCGAATAATAGGCTTTGTTAAGCATTGAATGAAGTATAGTATCTCCATCTCTGCCTCGGATTTGTACTAATGCAGGCAACGCTTCAGGTGACATCTCATTTAATTTATCAGAGACCTGCTTAATAGATAAATGGCTTCCCTTTTCAAATATCTTGCCAAGTAGAATATTTCCATTGATGTCTCGCATCTGTGCTAATTCATGTAATGATTGAGGTGATATTTTATCTATGATCAATTTACTATATGAAGAGTCCGCGCTTTCCCACACCCACTGAAATAGAGTTTTTCCAATAGAGTCTTGTGTCTGTAGTAATTCATGTAATGATCGAGGTGATATTTTATCTATGATCAACTTAGCAATCACCTTATGATATCCATTTGCCAGGTGAAATGGAGTAGATTTATTATGACCAGGTATTTGTAGCAATTTGCACAATAACCCCTCTGGAACTTTATCTAGAATCAATTTAGTAATAGCATGGTTTTCTTTGTGAATCGCCCAGTGAAGTGGGGTATCTCCATTGTTGTCAGGTGCTTGTAATAATGCAGACAACGATTCAGCTGGAGTTCTATCGATGATTAATTTAACAACATCTAATTTGTTGCTTTTAACCGCAAAGTTAAATGCATTTGTTCCATTACTGTTTTTTATTTGTAGGAACGAGGACAATGATTCATCTGGTATTTTATTTATTATTGATTCAATCATTGCCCATTTCTTTTCAACTAACGTGCTAAATAACGTTAGGTTAGCAGTAAGTGTTGTATTTAATAATGCCAGCAATGATGCAGCTGGAGTTTTATTTATTATTGATTCAATCATTTCCCATTTGTTTTGCTTAACTACGAGGTTAAGTAAGGTATCGCCATTTTTATCCCGTATTTGTAGTAATGCAGGCAATGATTCTGCTGGAGTTTCATTTATTATTGATTCAATCATCTCCCATTTGTTTTGAGCAAGTAACAATTTAAATAGAGCCTCTCCTTTGCTGTTCTGTATTTGTAATAATGCAGGCAATAATTTAGCTGGAGATTTATTTATAATTGATTCAATCCTCTCCCATTTGTTTTGAGCAAGTAACAATTTAAACAGGGTAACTCCATTTTTGTCCTGTATTTGTGATAATGCAGGCAATGATTCAGCTGGAATTTTGTTTATTATTGATTCAATCCTCTCCCATTTGTTTTGATTAGCTGCCAAATGAAGTGGGGTATTGCCATTGCTGTTCTGTATTTGTAATAATGCAGGCAATAATTCATCTGGAGTTCTATCTATTATTGATTTAACAATTGCATCGTATAATTTTTCAGTTCTCCAGGTATTCTTATGTGCAATTGCTATGTGAAGCGGAGTATTTCCATTTTTATCCTGTATTTGTGATAATGCAGGCAATAATTCAGCTGGAGTTCTATCTATGATTAATTTAACAATTGCATACCATTTTTGTGCATTTCCATCATAAGAGTCTACATTTGCAATTGCCATGTGAAGCGGAGTATCTCCATTTTTGTCTGGTATTTGTAGTAATGCAGGTAACAATTCTGCTGGTGTTCTATCTATTATCAATTTAATAGTTGAATGCTGTTCTTGTTTAAGCGCCAAGTGAAGTGGAGCATCACCATTTTTGTCCCTTATTTGTAATAATACAGGTAACAATTCTGCTGGTGTTCTATCTATTATCAATTTAATAGTTGAATCCTGTCCTTGTTTAAGCGCCAAGTGAAGTGGA
>CAMCTQ010000113.1 GCA_945878545.1 Rickettsia typhi | reverse complement strand
AGAACTAGACCCAACTTTTAAATCAATAGCAATGATTTTATATAAACAAATACTAGATAATTGATCTATTATAAAAAAAGTATTTTTTGCAACCAAATATTACTGTTTAATGCATAGCAAGTCAAAATAAGATAAACTAGTTTTTGATAAATAAAACATAATAAATTACATAAAACCACGACAAGAAACCGTGAATAATAGCCCATAATACCGACTTATTTTCTACAAAAGAAATTGTCATAGCTAATGCTGTACCAAATGTTATTCCTGCATAATAGTATTTTGTATACATATTTTTTTCCTCTTTCAATCCCCTTAATTCCAGCCTTAAGACACAAAGACTACTTAAATATAAAATATTTAAAACCTAATCAGATGATAATTAAAGTTTTATTTTAAATCCATCATAAAGTGGCATAATGTGACTTGGTAATTGAGTAATAATCTGATGATAATCGATATTATGATTCATATTGGTCAAGTAAATTTTTTGTGCTTTATACTTTTCGCTCCATTCTAAGATTTTTTCAAGACCAGCATGAGCAACAGTGGATTTATAATCCATACAATCAACCACCCATATATCAATTCCATCCAAATATTTATCTGACTCAGGCGGGAATTCACAAACATCGCATGAATAAACAAAGCCCCCGACTTTTATACCAAGACTCTTGATAGGACCATGAATTTGTGGAAAAAACTGCAGCGTAGTATTTTTAATCTTGATTTCTTGAAATTCACTAACTACATTCATTCTAAGCCGCTGACTGTTAAACAAATAACTGTACCTATCAAGAATAACAGGAGCAATGGAATCTAAAACAAAAATATCCAGCGGTTTTCCATGAATATAAAAAAACACTCTCAACTCATCAATGCCACTTATGTGGTCAGCATGGTCGTGAGTTAAAATCGCCGCATCCAAATGATAAACATCTGCATTAACCAATTGCTCTTTAATATTAAAACCAAAATCCACTAAGATTTTTGTCTCATTCTGACTAATTATTGTTGAAGATCTAAGTCTTTTATTATATGGTGAATCTGATTTACAAACTGGACATCTACAACCTATAACAGGAACTCCCAATGATGATCCACAACCTAAAATATTAACTTCTAACATCACTTCGCTCTAAATTGAAAAGGACTTATGCATAACGTTATTTATGATTTTTTTGGTCTTAACAAAGTAACATTCATTTTTATCAATGAAATTACTAACTTCGGCATACTTCCAAATATCCTTAAAATAATCTCACAGCTCTTCTTTATTGGAAACTTTACCCTTTATTATTTTATAATATGCTTATATTGCTATTTCAAACTAAAAAAACTACCAGATCAAAAAATAAAGTTTCTTCCTATTTATAATAACCTAGTAAAAGCTGGAACATGTTATGCGTTATTTGGATTTGCTTACGCTGCTTTGAAATTTAGTATTAATATGCCAAGACCATTTTGCTCTCTACCATCTACAGAATTTACTACTATACTTGATATGACAAATGAACGTTGTTTATCTTCTTTTCCAAGCGCTCATACTGGACTTGCTATTATTATCGCTTATTACTTATGGCCACATCTTAAAAAATACCAACAAATAATAATGCTTTTATTAATACCAGCCGTAGCAGTCTCTAGAATCACTCTTGCAATGCATTATCCAGCAGATATAGTTTATAGCGCTATTATAGCTGGCATTCTTATTTTCTTGAGTAACAAACTAGTAGATTCTCTACAAACTCAAGTCGTACAGCCGATAGGAAATTTTATTTTTAGCAGGGTTTTTGGGTGATCTGTTTAGAAAATAGCTCATGTTTTTTCTAAACATAAACCACCTATCATAATAAAGATTTATGCCTTACAAGCGCTTTATTTAATAGATCTTTATCTATATTAATATCTTGTAACAACGACCCTTCTGACGCAATGATATAAAACATTGCTAATAAAACATTACTTGCTATAGAGGCACAATACAAAAGCAAAATTGTCATAACACCGCTAATCATGTACAATATATTGGCAATATCAGACTCATGAATATTTACTGCTATAGTTACCAAAACATAAATTGGCACAGCTAAAAACAAAGTAATCATGCCAGCTCCTATAACCTTGAATAGGGACTTTAGTTCTCCATAAAGATTTTTAAAAGTCGAAACAGATTTTTTAATTAATGTAATGGGATTTATAGCGGGATCAAAACATATTAACGGAACAACAAAATATGTTGAAATGCTCCAAGTTATATCTAAAATCCAGCTTATTATATTTACACCTACTCGCTCCCCTATATAATCCAGAATTCTTATTAACAATCCAATAAATCCACTAACAAAAGCCCACATTGCTATAGGACCTAACCTCGACATGGCAATTTTAAAAGCATCGAATAAAGAAAAGTTTTTATTATTTCTTAAATATGAATTTATCATGGAAATAGCCATCACATTAAAAAAAACAGATAAAAATATAGCGATATAATACGCAACTATAGTTAACAACGCCAAATTTAGAATTTTATTAGTAAGCTGGCTGGTTTTATATAATAACAATAAAGACCCACAAAAACAGGAAGCTGATAAAAGAGGCAAAATTAATAATATACTATGTTTAAACAGAAACTTATAACTAAATAAACCAAGTTTCCAAGATGTTTTGATATTTTCAAGCACTAAAACTCTCCTTTGTAAATTTATACAATAATAATATAGCACAATTATATCTGGTATTCTTATTTTCTTGAACAACAAACTAGTCGATTCTCTACAAACTCAGGTTGTACAGCCGATAGGAAATTTTATTTTTAGAAGGATTTTTGGGTAATGAAGCAGAAAAATTTAAAACTAATACCACACATTATGGATTATCCCCTAAAACTTATTCATTTTAATGCTATAATGATCTTCTTCGTTCCTCTGGCTGCTTTTGTTTCCTTGGTTTTTCAGATAGAGTCGTTGCTGAAGAACGACGGTTTGATTCTACCTTTTCCGAAATATGAGGAGCGTCTTTCAGTAGTTTAGTATATTTATTCTCTTTTAATTTATGAGTTTTAGCCTTTCCAGGATTTTGTGTATCAAAACCTTCCTCAATACATTTGATTGTATTTTTAATTATACCTTCTGCCTTATTACTCTTGATACCAGCCCATTCAGCAAAGTTACTTAGTAGTTGAGTAAATTTACCTCCAAATGTTTTAGGATGCCTTTTATCATACTCTTGATGAAAATCTTTTAATGGTTTGTCCAGATGTTGTAGCATTTCTTCCCGAGTTATTGATGGATTTGCAATTTTTTCTGATTTAATATAAACCTCAAATATCTTTTTTCCATTCTCTACAAATTGCTCACGACTTTCCGACTGACTGGCTAATTCATTCATTTTGTTATACAAATCCTTTGCAACACCTTTACTTTTTTCATTTTCTCTAAGTCGTTCCTGACTTACCACTCCGTTTATTACCTCATCTCTTCCAACCTCTGTAAGACAACCAGCTTTATCTAGAAGAGTTACAAGCCTTTCCGGATGAATTCTTTCTAGTCTCTCTTTCCGCGAAATTGGTATTGTTACCAAATCTTCTGGTTTTCTTGGTATGTTATTCTCATCCAACTTTATTCCAAGTCTTTCATTTAGCTCTACAAAAGCTGCAACTGTACTTTTTGCTACAAATTCGGAACAAATCATCTTTTCTTTTACAGATCTGTCGTTAAGCCCAAGCATAGATTCGTGAACTTCACTAAAGTCTTGAGGCGTCCTACTAGTATGACCACCATATAGACCAAAATTTGCTAAGCCAGCTTGAAACCTTGCAGTTTTATCATTTTTTACAACTTCAAACCTTTCTTGAGATTTTTCATGTACCTCTTGCAGTATATCTTGATACATTTTTGTAACTTCTACCTTCCAATCCTTTCCCTCTGCTTTGTATAATTTGTCTAAAAGCACCGCATTTTCTTTTGAAACTAGCTTAGAAGGATCAACCCTGAATATATCAGCAGTTGCTATATCTTGACCTTGCACTTTATCAGCCTGATAACCGCCATAAATATGTGATATGCTTGGCGTCCCATTTTCTGGATCTATATATATTTGGGCCGCATGCCCATATTTTGAGATAAATGTATGGGTTAGAGCCGTCTCTTGATCTGCTTTCTTATCTTTACTAGCAATTGATTTTTTGGAATGGACCATTAAAATATCACCAGCTTTATACCTTTCTTCTGATACTGCACGTTCATTAATTCTTTCAACTAATGCATAAGATTGCTTAGATTGCTCATATAATTCTGCTAATTTTCCAGTTTTAGGTATTACTCCCTTTTCGTTATATTCATCTAGCTTTTCTTTCATTTTTGCTATATCA